>JAYEFP010000046.1:0-10906 GCA_034715975.1 Candidatus Bipolaricaulota bacterium
CGGCATGCGATCTCACTTTCATCTCGTACTGTGGCCGGCCGTCGCGATCTCGATCACCCTGTTTGCATTCAACTTCCTGGGAGACGGGGTACGCGACGCGTTCGATCCTAAACAGATGCGCTAAAATACCCACACACCACTGAACGCAATCCTTTGCTGGCGGGAGCATCTGTCCCGCCGCATTTCTTGTTGTGACTCCTGCCGCAATGATAATGACATGCCAGTCGCGGCCGACAGAACGCTCTCTCCGCGTGCATCAGCGATTTCCACTTCATCCCACCTATTGATTGCATGTACAGTATAGCTCTATAAATGCCGCTTTTGGCATATTGCCTTGCAGGACTGAAAGAGATGCGTATACTTTCCCGTAACAAGTGGCGGGCCAAAGGAGAACGCGCTGCGCTCGTACATAGGGGAGGAAGCAATGGAATCAATCGGGGAACTGTGCCATTGTCGTGAGAAGAGATGACGCGGCGCTATGCGGCGAGAAGCCTCTCGTTTTGCGCTTCTGGTAGTTGCTGCCTCTGCCTACCAAGACATAAGTGGCCTCAGGTATTGTTCGCATGTTTTGACCAGCGCAGATGTCACCGGCGCGCTGGTCTTTCTCCATTCGCCAAACCATATAGCCATGATGTGCGTAGGGTTTATGCCTCTACGTCTAGCAGCAGGGGACGAAGACTAGCACGAGAAAGCGTCATTCACAGAGCAATAAGGAGGTAGCATGGCACAAGAGGTAGTTCTTTCACAACATAGATCTGCTACCGCGGGTCTCGTAGATCGGTTATGGGAGATCCAGCGACGATCGGGGACGCAGCACATCTCCCCAGATGAAATTTCCCAAGTCGCCCGCGATCTCGGGGTCAGCATTGGGTTCGTTCACGGTGTGGCTAGCTTCTACTCGATGCTCAGCGTGAAGCAACGCGGCAAGCATGTCATACGCGTCTGTGAATCGCCACATTGCCAACTCGCTGGTGCGGAAACAATAATCGCTTTGCTGCAGGGCGAGCTTGGAATCGGTATAGGGGAAACGACCCGGGACGGAGAGTTCACCGTTGAGGCATCAAGCTGTCTTGGGGCGTGCTCGGAACCACCAGCTATGCAGTTGGACGACGCACTGTACACGGGGGTCACTCCTACACTTCTCAAGAATGTGCTAGCACAAGCACACTCTGTAGATTGGGTTTCCTCGCATTCACATCTCCCACAGATTCTAAGAGAACAGGATCTACTGCGAGGTTGCGGACAGGGCAATCTGGAGGCCGCTGTTGAGCGAGGCCGGTACCAGGGTCTAAAGCTTGCTGTTGAGGCTATGTCCCCCGAGGGCGTTCTCTCTATGGTCAAAGACGCGGGCCTGCGTGGACGTGGGGGAGCAGGTTTTCCCACCGCGCGAAAATGGCAGTTTACGCGTAACGCGTCCGGTGAACCGAAGTACCTCATCTGCAACGCCGATGAAGGTGAACCAGGAACGTTCAAAGACCGCCTTCTTCTTGAACGATGTCCCCACCTTGTGATAGAAGGCATACTCCTTGCTGGATATGCCATTGGAGCCACCAAAGGCTTCATCTACATTCGTGGGGAGTACGCCGAGTCGATTGCCCGCATGGAGCAAGCACTGGGCCAGGCTCGCCGGGCCAACTACTTAGGTGAGAAGATCCTCGGTTCCTCCTACTCGTTTGATATCGAGGTCTATCGGGGTGCAGGAGCCTACGTTTGTGGAGAGGAGACATCCCTCATCGAATCGATGGAAGGGAAACGTGGTTTTCCGCGTTTGCGGCCACCATACCCAGCAACCGTTGGCTTGTTCGGCAAACCAACGGTGATCAACAACGTGGAAACGCTGGCCAATGTCCCAGTGATAGTGCGAGGTGGGAGTGCGGCGTATCGTTCTCTCGGCATAGATCCATCTCCAGGGACGAAGCTCTACCCCGTATCGGGAGCGGTAGTCAATGCAGGTGTTGCGGAAGCAGAGATGGGAATTACACTCCGCGAGCTAATCTACGATATTGGTGGTGGAATCGCCAACGGCAAGTCTTTCCTTGCTGCCCTAGTTGGTGGAGCAGCAGGAGTGTTCCTGGGTGAAGACATGCTCGATGTACCGTTGGAGTACGATAGCCTAGCGTCAAAGGGCGGAGTGCTCGGATCGGGTGCAGTCCTTGTCCTAGATGAGGACTGCCAGGTAGCACCTCTTATCTTGGATATCCTCCACTTCTTCTGTCATGAATCTTGTGGTCAGTGTGTGCCATGTCGCATAGGAACAGCTCGCTTGGCAGAGCTGATGGAGGACATCATAGCTGGAAAGGGAACGAACACGGATCTCGAATTGATGTTGGAGACAGCACACGTGATGAAAGAGACATCTTTGTGCCCGTTAGGCCAGGCGCCTGATCTGATACTAAGAAGTGCTGTTCACTACTTTCGGAGTCAATTAGCTCCTTGCAACGCGGAGGGCCAACGATGACAACAACGACTATCTATATCGACAAGCAGAAGGTGGAGGCACCATTGGGAGCAAATCTCCTGCAGGTGGCGCGTGACAACGGGTTCGACATCCCGGGCCTATGTTACCATCCCAAGGTGAGCGTCACTGGATCGTGCCGACTGTGTGTAGTGAAGATCGACGGCCGGCCAGGAATGATTCCTGCTTGTACAGTAGAGGTAACAGATGGACTACAGGTGACAGCGTTCGACGAGGAGCTGGAATCGACACGACGGATGCTGATCGACCTCCTTCTCTCCGAGCACAACTGCGACTGCATGACCTGTGAGTCGGCGGGAAACTGCGAGTTGCAAGACCTCGCCTACCGCTACGGGTTGGACAATCGCAGCCGGAGATTTGCCGCACGAGAGAGGATCCTGCCAGAGCCGGACACTTCCTCTCCAGTTCTTGCTTACGATCCTTCCAAGTGCATCATCTGCGGCCGCTGCATCAAAGCGTGTGAAGAGGTACAAGGAAAAGGCGTACTTAGTTTTGCCAACCGTGGTCTGGAGACGATCGTCACCGCTGGCCTGGGTAACTGGGCGACATCAGAGTGTGACGGCTGTGGCGAGTGTGTGCAGCTCTGCCCGACCGGTGCGATCATCGAGAAGCTCCCCGAGCTTCCACCGCGATCATGGGAAGTGGAGAAGATCCAAACAACGTGCTCCTACTGCGGCGTTGGCTGTCAGCTCGAGATGTGGGTAAAGGACAACAAGGTCATCAAGGTGCGCGGTGCGGAAGCTGTGCCTAACTATGGTTCAACGTGTATCAAGGGCCGTTTCGGGCATACATACATTGACAAGAACGATCGCTTGACCACACCGCTCATCCGCCGCAATGGCAAACTCGAACCCGCGACTTGGGATGAAGCCTTGTCCGTAGTGCAGAATGCTCTCCTCAAAATTAAGCAAGAGCACGGTGCCGACGCGATTGCTGGGTTGGCCTCGGCCAAGTGTACGAACGAGGAAAATTACGTGTTCCAGAAGTTCGTCCGCGCCGCGGTGGGAACGAATAACGTTGACCACTGCGCCCGTCTCTGTCATGCCTCCACCGTGGCTGGATTAGCCGCAGCGTTCGGCTCCGGAGCGATGACTAACTCCATCGCCGAGCTGGAGCACGCGAAGTGCATCCTTGTCACGGGATCGAACACCACCGAGACTCACCCGGTGATTGGCGCTCTCATCCGCAAGGCAGTCCACCAACACGGGGCTAAGCTGATCGTCGTCGATCCGCGAAGGATCGATCTGGTTAAGGATGCCACCCTCTGGCTCCGTCAGAAAAACGGGACAGACGTGGCTTGGATGAACGGGATGATGAACGTCATCTTGAGCGAAGGTTTGCAGGATGAGGCGTTCATCAACGAACGCACCGAGGGCTTCGACGACTTCAAGAAGGTCATTGAGCAGTATGCACCGGAGAGAGTGGAGGAGATAAGCGGAATCCCCGCGGACAAGCTGCGAGAGGCGGCGCGGATCTACGCTACAGCGGAAAGCTCGTCGCTCATATATTCGATGGGGATCACCCAGCACACCACCGGAACCGACAATGTCCTATCGACGGCCAACCTGGCAATGATCACTGGGAATGTCGGGAAGGCATCCACCGGTGTCAATCCACTGCGCGGGCAGAATAATGTGCAGGGGGCGTGCGACCTAGGCGGGCTTCCCAATGTCTACTCCGGTTACCAGAAAGTGGCAGACCCTGCTGCGCAGGCGAAGTTCGAGCAGGCCTGGGGGGCGAAGCTTTCGCCCAAGGTTGGACTCACCGTTGTAGAGATCATGAATGCAGCGGCAGAGGGAACTATGAAGGGGCTCATCATCATGGGTGAGAACCCGATGGTCTCCGACCCGAACCTGAACCACGTGGAGAAAGGGTTGAGAAACCTTGATTTCCTTGTGGTGAGCGACATCTTCCTTAGCGAGACCGCACAGCTTGCTGATGTCGTTCTTCCTGCGGCGTCGTTTGCCGAGACCGAAGGGACGTTCACCAATACCGAACGTCGCGTGTTACTATTGCGCAAGGTCGTCGATTCACCAGGAGAGGCACTCCCCGACTGGGAGATCGTATGCAAACTTGCCGACCTATTTGGCTACCACATGCACTACGACAATGCCGCCCAGATCATGGATGAAATTGCCTCCGTAACACCAATCTACGGAGGGATTCACCATACTCGCCTCGTGCCCGATGGTTTGCAGTGGCCGTGCGCGAATGACGATCATCCCGGGACGATGTACCTACACAAGGGCAAGTTCAGCCGTGGGTTGGGGAAGTTCCATCCCGTCGATTTCATCGAACCTGCGGAGCTTCCGAACGATGAGTATCCGTTCATCCTCTCAACTGGCCGAATCCTGTTTCACTACCACACTGGAACAATGAGCCGCCGGGTAGAGGCGCTGAATTCGTTTGTCAACGAAGGCTATGCGGAGATCCATCCAAGCGATGCGTCCCGTCTTGGCCTGAAGGACGAGGGCCGGGTTAAGGTTCGCACCCGTAGGGGTGAGATCGTAACCATCGTGAAGGTGACGGAAAGGGTGGCGGAAGGATCGGTGTTCGTGCCGTTCCACTTTGCCGAGGCAGCAGCAAACAGGCTAACCAACGATGCTCTGGATCCGAAGGCAAAGATCCCAGAGTTGAAAGTTGCCGCCTGTCAGATGGAAAAACCATAAGAGACCTGTTAGGAGGTTTGATCGATGGACATTAACGTTGAATGCAAGAATCCAGCAACGGTCGCTGATACACTAACGCGTACGGTGTGTCGACAGAAGACCAGAGAGAGCGCATTAAAACTGACAATCCTCGGCATCTTCGCCGGGGTGTACATCGGCTTTGGCGCGCAGCTAGCAATCATGGTTACCCATGATATGGCAGCCTTCCTCGGCATGGGAATGGCAAAACTGATCGGTGGTGCCGTGTTCAGCGTCGGCCTGATGCTTGTCGTCATTGCCGGAGCGGAGCTGTTCACCGGGAACAACCTCATCTTCTTGTCGGTCCTCGACCGCCAAGTAAGAGTGAGTAAGCTATTTCGTAACTGGACGATTGTCTACTTTGCAAACTTCGTCGGCTCGCTCTTACTGGTCCTTCTGATGTACTGGAGTGGCCTATGGAAGGTAGATGGCGGGCTCGTCGGAGCAAAGGCATTAGCAATCGCCAACGGGAAGGTCAATCTGACGTTCCTGCAGGCGTTCGCCCGCGGAATACTGTGTAACTGGCTGGTATGCCTGGCCGTGTGGATGGCCGTCTCTGCGCGCACCGTTGTAGGTAAGGTATGGGCGATCTTCTTCCCGATCATGGCCTTCGTTGCCAGCGGGTTTGAGCATAGTGTCGCCAACATGTTCTTCATCCCGATGGGATTGGCGCTGAAGGGGCAGACGGCGATCGTCACCGCGGCCGGCCTTGCGGACAAGCTCTCTCACCTAACGATCGGTGGAATGGTCATGAACCTGATCCCAGTTACGTTGGGAAATATAGTCGGTGGTGCCTTCTTCGTAGCAACCTTGTATTGGGTTGTCTATCTGCGAAAAGAGAAGACCGCCTAGGAGGCCTCCATGTGTGGCCGCGGTAACTTATTCGTGGCCACACGTCCTCCGTTATGGATACAACAACAAGATGGACGATAGACTTCTTCTCCGGTGCTCGACATGAATTCGTGAATGACATCCTTGTAACAGAGGAACAAGCGATCGATGTACGTCCATTCGAATGAGCGGGCGAGCTGTCGCCAACTGTGCAAGCGGTAGAACTGGCGGATAAGCTAGGGGTATGCTTGTTGGGGTTTGTCCGCAGAGAACGGCTAAACATGTAAATGAACTACCCCGCCGCAAGCGGACGGTGTATCAAGAAGCTTTGCAAGAAGCACGCCCCAAGGGGGAGGAATGAACCCCTGTAGGGGATTCACATGAGGAGAAGATCAGCAAATGAGTGAGGCAGCAACTCTGATCATCCTTGCTGGCGGCGAGTCCAAACGGATGGGGCGCCCCAAGCATCAGCTCTCCAAGCCACGTGGAGGGACCGTCCTCGATCATCTTGGCTCTGGCCTCTCGCGGTTGTTCAATGAGACGCTAATTGTCGGCCGCAACCTGTTGTCTGCCGAGAGCAGTTTCCGAGTGGTTGAGGATGTCTACCTTGCGCGCAGCCCACTTGTCGGGATCTACAGCGGGATTGTCGCTGCGAAAACGGAGCTCTCGTTTGTGATCGCCTGCGACATGCCGTTCGTGCGTTCATCCTTAGTAGAACACATTCTTTCTCAATCACGCGATGTGGATGCGTGTGTGCCGATCGTCAACGGATATTACGAGCCGTTATGTGCTGCATACAGGCGCAGCGCAATCCCCGCTATCGCCGAAGCGATCGAGCGCGGCATGTTCAAGGTGACCGCCCCTTATAAGAACCTGAATCTGCGTACAATTCCAGAGGAAGAGTTAAGACGTTTCGATGAGGAACTCGTATCGTTTACGAACCTGAACGTCCCGCGGCAGCTTGAGCTGTTGTCGCAGCTTTGAGCCAACGTGCCTACTTCACATCGACAGCATAGGTGATGGAATCGCTGTTTCCGTCGTTGTCCGTGATCGTTAGCGTCACGTCGTACGATCCTGCTGTGGGGAAGCTCGTCTGTGCGGTCACTCCCGTAGCGTCCGCCTTGCCGTCGTCATCAAAGTCCCACGCGTAAGCGACGACTTCGCCATCGAAATCGAATGAATCGGAACCATTGAAAGTGACTGTTTCTCCCGCTTGCGGATGATCAGGCATGAAGTAGAAGTCCGCTGTTGGGGGCTGGAAAGTGATGATGACCTGCTTGGGCTTGATGAATCCACCAATCTGCACCGCTGGAGGCGTCCCCGTACTCACATCGATTGTCACTGTCTCATCGGTCGTGAACACGAACCGTTCAGGGAGTGTCAAGCGATCGATCGACACAACGTATACCCCGGGGAGGACCTCGGTAAACGCGAACTTGCCTTGCACATCGGTGTATGTATCCAGTTCGTTGCCAGTCTCATCGGTCAGGAGTATCCGTACTTGCGCGAATCCTCCTTCATCATCTTGGTGCACGCTATCCTTGTTTGCGTCATTGAACAGCACGCCGCCGATGATTGCCACCCGGCGGAGCGGTATGTCAACATCCATGGTCTCCCCTACATCGAGCGAGATCGTTGGTGTGGAAGCTAGACGTGCATTCAACGGAAGGTGGCTAACGTCGAGGGTGTAGTTTCCCGGTCTCAGCGGCGGGAAGCGGAACCAGCCATCGGCGTCCGTCGAGACCTCGCTTCTCTCCGTCTCTATCACCGCACCAGCTACAGGGGTGTCTCCTTTGTTCAGCTTACCATCGCCGTTTGCGTCGATAAACACGTGCCCACCGATCCGCCCTTTGGTGATAAGGAAAGGGAGTGGTAGATCGAACTGCCAACTGAAAGTTGTTGTCCAACTAAACGTTGGGGGTGTTGCGTCAGCACGATCCCAGCGAATCCTCGCACGCAGGTCAAGATCGAGGCTGTCGAGCAGCTCTACTCTGGCTCTCGCGCTGATGTCGAAATCATCTTTGTCGTTTCCCAGACTGATCGAGGCCGAATGCAATGAGCCATCGGCTCGGAAACGAAGGTCTACGGTTGTGCCTCCGGAGAGCAGTTCGCCTGTGGCAATGTCAAGATTCTTCGTATGCGTCAACTCAAGGAACAGATCGATATCTTCAATAGACAGACCGATCCCCTCACTGAACGTGAGGGTTCGGTACGCTGTGTCAGTTATGTTGTCAATCTGATCGTTCAGCTTCCCGGAGAATGAGTAAGGGAACGAGCCTCTGGAGTCGCCGAGTTCAACGGACGCCATCCGCCGCACGTCGTTCTCCTTCGCTAGATCGGGATCTCGACTCCAGGTGAACTCCACCGTGGAGTTCATCGTTGGGCCATCCTCAAGAGGAGAGGCTGATATGTTGAGCCCCAGCTCGTCCTCGATGGTCGTCGTGATGGACGGATCACCACTGAGATTGTCCCACTCATGGCTTATTGATGCACTAAGTGAAAACTTGTCTTGTCGCAGGCGCTGTGAGAGAGAGAGTCCTGCCGAATCGCGTCGCGAGCCGGGAAAGTGCGAGCCGACAGAGAAGACCTGTCCGCTGAGGTAGTATGGCGTGGTATGGATATTCGTGTCAAAGAAAAAGGCGCGGCTAGAGAGATCTCCATCCAGTCCCAAAGCCCCCTCCATACGCATCGTCCAATCGTCGAGCGGCTGCGTACTTGCCGTCAAACTCCACATCATCTGTTGCGAGGTTTCACTGCGCTTCTCCATGTGAGCAATACCAAGGCGAGCCACGGATGGGCCGACGGCAAACCCGATCCCACCACGCGCCTCCGTACTGGATCCACCAGCGACCAGCGCAAGCCTGTAGTAGTCTGCATCGATCAACAGACTTCCACCACGTCCGTATATGCTGAGCAGGTCCGTGATCCTCTGCGATACATCGCCAATCTTATACGTTGTCGGATTCAAGCGATAGGAGAGATGGAACGAACTTAGGTCAAGTGGGTCGGGACCGAATATCGAGGAGAATCTTAAGTAGCTTGAGAAGTACCCATCGAGGACACCACCGGACACGGAGAACGTGAGGCTGCTGTCAAAGTCGCCCGTGAACACATCTTGACCGAATGATAGTCGCAAGCGAGCAGGCAGCTCCTCCATCAACGTTCCCCCTACCATCTGCGGAGAAGGAGGAAGAATCGTCGTAAACAGCGACGCCTCCTTCGTCACTCCCGCATAGAGGGCCGATGTGACCGTAAATGACAGGAGATCGCGGCCAGAGTCTGCGTCGCTTGGTACATCGATTATCACCGTAATCGTGGCGCGCTCTTGCGGCGCGAGGTTGATGGTGGAGTCGGAAACAGTGATGGAAAATCCCTCTGCGGATCTCACCTTGACATCCATCGTGTCCTGAGCATTCCCCCGATTGACGACAATCATCTTATAGGTGACGGTCTCTCCGGGAGGCACGCTCTTGGGATCTGGCATTATAACGTCAAGCTCATTCACGGGAGTTACCGTCATCGATGCACTCGCTGTCGCGCTTTGCGTCCGGTCGCTCTGAGAGATAGCCGTAAGTGCGACACTGTACTCTCCTGCAGTGGCGCCAGGAGGGACAGTCACCGTGACAAACAGAGTCCCTTCCTCACCCGGATTAAGCGAGAGCGTCGTCGGTGCACCGAGGATTGGCCAGCCGGGGGGAGCCGTAAACGTGAGGTCGAACGTGTCAGCACTCGCGCTATCGTTGGTAACCGAAAACACCTCCGTGGCAAACTCACCTGGGGCGACCTCCTTGTCTGACGAGAGAACGCCTACGTTCACGCCGGAGAAGGCAGAGCAAGAAACAGCAAGTATTAAACAGACCATCAAGCTGACCGTCTGCCAGGATCGTGATCGCTTTATCATAGCGAAACGAGGGTAGATGGAAGCACGAGTACCTACAAGGACCAACAAATGCTTACAGCAGGACGTTTGTCGTTCGCATCCGTGACGTTTGTTACTGTTCTGGGGGTATCGTCAAGTCCCGAAGATCCTATCCCCTGCATCACCGAGGCCGGGAAGTATGTAACCATGGTCGTTTAACTCACGGTCCAGCGCAGCCGTGTAGATCGGGACGTCGGGATGAGCCTTGGAAAAGGCATCGGCCCCCTCTGGGGCAGCGACGAGACATAGAAACTGAATCCTCCTTGCGCCTTCTCGTTTGAGAATGTCAATGCCCACGATTGCGCTTCCTCCGGTGGCCAGCATCGGGTCGACAAGGATCACCTGCGCATCATGAATCGTCCGCGGGAACTTCGCATAGTACTCCACTGGTTGCAGTGTCTTAGGGTCGCGATACAGGCCGATATGCCCCACTCTGGCGGTGGGAATGAGATTGAGGACGCCACCGAGCATCCCGGTCCCCGCACGCAGTATGGGAACGAGGACGACCGGTGTGTCGAGGACCATCCCCGTAGTCTTCTCAAGCGGCGTGGTGATCCTCACCTCTCGCAGCGGGTAGTCACGGGTGATCTCGTAGACCATCAAGGCAGTCAGTTCTTCAAGGAGCAGCCGGAAATTGTGATTCTTCGCGCCAACGTCCCGCAGCCGGGTCAGCTTATTCTGGATTAGCGGGTGATTGATAATATGCAGATTTGACATTTACGCCCTCCTGGTTTCGAAGAAGATACCAGCACGAGCGGCGCCGGGCAAGTAACATTGCTTCCAGATGGATTTACGAGTTATGACTACCTGTGGAGGTGCGAAAGATTATGCAACAGATCCAGTGGAACGAGCACATTGACATACTCGAGGATGCGTTGTCCGGTAACGGTGCGCTTCTCGTTGCTTTGGACAAGAACGGCCGCGCAAATCCGATGACGATCGGCTGGGCGCAGGTCGGAATTGTGTGGAGCAGGCCAATGTTCAGCGTGCTCG
>JAYEFP010000047.1:0-10884 GCA_034715975.1 Candidatus Bipolaricaulota bacterium
ACCGGGTATCGACCCTGAAAGAGCTTGCCGAGGTCGGGCTCGATGAACTCCTCCCGCCAACGGCGGGTGTCACGGTGGTAGAGTGGCCATCGCGGGTGGAAGGGATCGTCGATCTGAGTGACATCATCGTCAGGATTGAACTACTCGACAATCAGGCTCGCCGAGTGCAAATCTCTGGAAACTGAGCGCTTTCTTGGCGTCCTGTCTGTCGAAGTCCGAGAACAGACAGGCCTTTGCGTCCGTTGCGCGAGAAATAAGCTTTTCCTCACGCCCGTTCGTTTCACTCACTCAAGAACGCCAAGATCGCTAAGAAACACTTTGAATTTGTCCTCTTCTCATCATCAAGTTTTCTTGGCGTCCTTTGCGTCTTTGCGCGAGAAATAAGCTTTTCCTCACGCCCGTTCGTTTCACTCACTCAAGAACGCCAAGATCGCTAAGAACTGCCTTTCTTGTTTGCCTCTGAATGTGGTGCTTCCCTTGGCGTCCTGTCTGTCGAAGTCCGACAACAGACAAGCCTTTGCGCCTGCCTGTGCCGACAAGGCAGACAGGTCTTTGCGTGAGACAAGCCCTTCGTTCCGAGCTCCGCATTCCGCGTTCCAAGCTCTCCTCTCGCCCGCTTGCTATCGCTCGCTCAAGGCCTGCCTGCGTGCGCCTGCCTGTGCGTGTCCGCACGCAGACAGGGACTCGCACAGGCAGGGCCAAGATCGCCAAGGACAAGCCTTTCCTCCATGCCTTCTTGGCGACCTTTGCGACCTGCCTGTTAAAACGCAACGCAGGCAGGCCTCTGCGTGAGACATGCTTCTTTCAGTTCCGAGTTCTGCGTTCCGCGTTCGTTCACTCTTCCGAGTCCAGCCAGACACCGTCGATCTTTGCACCACACTCGGGGCAATGGCCATCTTGCAATAGGTTCTCTCGCAGAAGGTAGCCGCGGCGCTTGATCAGCACTTTTCCGCACTCTGGACAACGGGTATCTTCACCGATCCCGAGGGAGTTCCCTGCGTAGACATAGCGCAGACCGACCTCGCGCCCGATTCTCTCCGCTTCTTTCAGTTTCTCCAGCGGGGTCGGTGGAATATCGGTCATTCGATAGGCGGGAAAGAAGCGGCTGATGTGCCAGGGAATCATCGGTGATATCCCGTAGATCGCTTCGGCGATCCAGCGGAGCTCATCCGTGCTGTCGTTCAATCCGGGGATGAGGAGCGTCGTGACCTCGGTCCACACTCCAGCACGGGAGAAGCGCTCGATGGATTTGAGCACAGGGCGCACGTCCCCTCCAGCAACATCGCGGTAGAACTCCTTCGATATGCTCTTCAAGTCTATATTGATCCCATCGAGATAGGGGGTGATCATGTCGGCCGCCTCGGGGGTCATATAACCGTTCGAGACGAAGACATTGCGCAGCCCCTCTTCATGTGCCAACCGCGCCGTGTCCAGCGCATACTCGAAGAAGATCGTCGGTTCGGTATAGGTGTAGGCGATCGTCTCGCACCCACTCTCTCGCGCACGAAAGACGATTGCCTCTGGGGAGACATCCTCGCCAAGGATACGTCCGTCCTGCTCCCGCGGATATTGAGAGATGCTATGATTCTGGCAGAACTCACAGGTGAAGTTACAGCCGACCGTAGCGACTGAATAGGCACGCGTTCCCGGAAGGAAATTAAACAGTGGCTTCTTCTCGATCGGATCGACGCTACGCGACACAACACGCCCGTAGACGGCGGTGTAAAGGACACCATCGCGGTTGACCCGCACGTTGCACAGGCCTCGCTTGCCAGGAGCAAGTACGCAACGGTGTGCGCAAAGGTTGCAGCGCACACGCCCACCACCGATCTTCTCGTATAGAAGCGCCTCGTGCATCGCGAATCACCACTACATGCTAGCACAGTTTTCTACAGAGGGCAACCTCATTTTCGTATCCTGCATGTCCCCGCGTCTTCCCGTCTCCGTGTCTCCGTGTCTCCATGTCCCCGCGTCCTCATGCCCCGCGTCTCCCCATCCCTTGCTTCCCCCTTTCTCTTTCTCCTCCGGTTTCGTACCATCAACCGATCATGTCGCTTCTACAGATAGATAAACTAACGAAGTCATTCGGGGCGCAGCTTCTCTTTGCCCCATTCTCCGCGGCGATCGCGCGTGGAGAGAAGATCGCCCTCGTCGGCGACAATGGTGTTGGTAAGTCGACTCTGCTGTCAATCATAGCCAATGCGGAAAAGGCCTCCGGAGGCACGGTCCATCGCTCTCGCGGCCTTCACATTGGCTACCTGCCACAGCTTGCACGCCTGGAACAGGAAACAACTCTCGCCGAGGCGATGCACCTGCCGTTCGCCGACCTGATGGGAATGGAGGTGGAGCTCCGGCTACTCGAAGCAAAGATGGGAGCAAATGACGATCCTGATGTCATGCACCGCTACGATGATCTTCTGCATGCGTTTGCCAGACAAGGGGGATATGAGATCGAAGCGCGCATTCGCTCCGTGCTGAGCGGAGTGGGGTTCGCCCCAGATGAATTCGGCAAATCCGTCTCGCACCTTTCTGGCGGAGAGGAGGCACGCGCTGCCTTGGCACGCGTACTCGTGAAGGAGCCAGATCTGCTCATGCTCGATGAGCCGACCAATCACCTCGACTTCGCCGCCCTCGACTGGCTGGAAGAGGAGCTTCTTGAATTCCCGGGCGCGTTGCTCATCGTCTCACACGACCGGCACCTGCTCGATCACGTCACCAATCGCACGTGGGAGATTGTCTTCGGCGAGATTAACACCTACCGCGGAGGATATAGCGCGTCCCGCGTGCAGCGCAATGCGCAGATCGCCCAGCGTCAAGAACTCTACGATGAGCAGCAGGCAACGATCGGCCGCTACAAGGACTTTATCCATCGTCATCACGCCGGGCAGAAACACCGCCAGGCAAAGGATCGCGAGCGGAAGCTGGCCCATCTGGAGGGACACCTCGTCGAGGCTCCACGCATGGCGCGAAAGATCTCACTTAGACTCCCCATGGGCACGGCAAGCGGGAAGAATGTCCTTATGCTGCGTAATCTGAAGATCGGATACGATGCCACTCTCTTCTCGTGTCCTGATATGGTGATCGATCGCGGCGAGAGGATCGCGATCATCGGTGAGAATGGCTGTGGAAAGACGTCTCTGCTGAATACGATCACCGGCGATCTTGCCCCATTGCGAGGGAGTACCGTCCTCGGCCACGGCGTGAGACCCGTTGTCTACAGCCAGAAGCAGGAGGGATTGCACGGAAGAGAGACGGTCTTAGATACGATCCTCTCCCACTCTAACCTAACCATCGGCCAGGCACGCGGCCTTCTCGGCCGTTTCCTCTTCTCCGGCGATGATGCCACCAAGAAACTCAACACCCTTTCCGGCGGTGAGAGGAGTCGCGTGGCACTTGCCATTCTCTCCCTGGTAGAAGGGAACCTCCTCTTGCTCGACGAGCCAACGAACCACCTCGACTTGCGCAGCCAGGAGATTCTGGAGCAAGCGCTTCTCGACTATGCGGGGACGGTTATCCTTGTCTCCCATGACCGCGCCCTGCTGGAAGCAGTGGCGACCCAGGTCTGGCAGATACAGGACAGGAAACTGCGCGTGTTCAGGTACGGGTTCGCCGAGCACCATCGGCGGCGTGCTCATGAATCGTTCACCCAGGCCGCAAAGTCCCCACAGCCAAGACTGAGTAAGGCATCTTCACCAAAGGTCAAGACCGATAAGTACCGGGAGAAGAAGCGACAGGAGGAGATAGATCGAACCGAGCAGGCAATCAATGGGCTGGAGGAGGAACTTGCCGAAGTAGAGAAACTCCTTGCCACCGCGAGCCAGGATGGAGACGGGGAACGAATCACCACGCTCGGTCGCCGTCACCATGATCTAACGGGAAGCCTGGAACAACAGATGCACGCCTGGGAGAAACTCGTCCGCAATGACAAAGTTGGTTGATCGCATGCGCGAATCGCACTAGACTCTCGACATGCCCTATCAGTACAAGAACTTTCACCAGTGGCCGGTACTGCTCATCCTCCTGGCTTGCCTGGTTGTGATCCAATTTGCCGCTGCGGCGGAAGTAGTCGTGCATGTGCAGACGGGTTCATCGATCCAAACCGCGATCGATCACACCCCTGCGGGAGGGACAATCCAGCTTGGCCCGGGTACGTGGCACGAGACACTGAAGATCGACAAACCGATTGTCATCCGTGGACAAGGAATGTACCAGACGATAATCGCGGCTGATCAGCCAGGGCATCCCGTGCTGTGGATCTCACCAGCAAACTGGTACCAGACGGCGTCGGTGACCATATCCAACCTCATCATCACTGGAGCAATTGGCGGCTGCGCAGCCGCAGAGCAAAACCTATACGCTGATGGGATCCTGGTACAGGGAAGCGCCACAGTCATCGTCAATGGCTGCGCAATTGCGGAGAACGGTCGCCATGGCCTGTGCATCGTCGATAACGCACATGTCACGGTCAATGACTCAGTCTTCACCGATAACTACACCGGGATATGGCTCAGCTCGTCCGCCAGCGTGGATATCACACGCGATACACTGTCGGCAAACACCTATGGCGTCGTCATCGCCGACTATGCAACTGCAAAAGTCACCGATTGCACGATATCCGAGAACACAAAGGACGGAATGATCATCGCCGACGCTGCGCAGGTGGTGCTCATCGACAACAACATCACCGGCAACAAGCGCACTGGGATCAGCATCGATGTCCCTCCCTGTTACGACACATCGCGCAGCTTCAGCGGACTGATCATCGGAGAGGGCAACACCATCCCCGGGTCTTCAGCCGATCAAGGAAATGCCTTTCCCATATGTCCTCCCACCCTTAGCTTCCTCTCATCGCGGGATGGTGGATTCTATCCCGCTGAATCCGCCGAAAGCATACTGTCTCGCCTACCTACGCTTCCACCAATGGAGGGAAATACGGATGCACCGGTCACGATCATCGAGTTTACCGACTTCACGTGTCCGTACTGCAGCAAATTCACTACAGAAACGCTTCCGCGAATCGAAGCAGCTTACATAGATACCGGGAATGCAAAGCTCTACTTCCTCCCGTTTCCCGTGCACGGAATTGTGGCCTATCGCACTGCTGAAGCAGGATTCTGCGCGCATGAGCAAGGCCTCTTCTGGGACTTCCAGCGCCTACTCACTGCCCAATACAACGTGCGAGGAAGCTCGGTCCTCACGCCCGCGTGGTTGGCCACCATTGCCGCCGCAGTTGGAGGGGATCGCGACAAGTTCCTGAAATCCATCACATCGGGAACCTACGCTGAAGCGGTGAAAGAGACCGTCGCGCTTGGAAAAGAACTTGGAGTGGACGGTACGCCAACCTTCTTCATCAACGGAAGGAAGATCCCCGGTGCCGCACCCTACGAGGTCTTTGCGCAGATGATTGAGGAAGAGTTAGCCCATAAATAGACCCAATCACAGCGCTTCTATTGCCTATGTTGAACGTAGGTAGAACACCTCGCCATTGACAGAATGGAAAATTATCCCTATACTGCAATCGACATGCTAGAAGCTAACAGGCAGTTGACTTTACGGATTCATGACGACTTCCTCAGCTTCTATTACTATTTTGCTGTCGGCTTCTCCGTTGACGCCTAGGTAAGATAAGTGGGTAAAGACGGATGGCCGGAAAAGGACTACAGGATTTCCTGTGGCCCTATTTTTTTTGAAAAAGGAGAACAGATGAGTTGTCGTGGAGTGAGGGGAGCAACGAATGTGGAGGAAAACAGCGAACGATCGATCATCGCGGCAACGCGGACCCTACTCGAGGAGATGGTGTCCGTCAATGGCATCGCGACCGAGGACATCGCGTCCGTGATCTTTACCGCTACCTCCGACCTTGACGCCGCCTACCCGGCGCGGGCGGCGCGGGACATGGGATGGACCAATACACCCCTCATGTGTACACGGGAGATCGACGTCCCGGACAGCCTTCCCTACTGCGTACGCGTTCTCATCATGTGGAACACCGATCGGTCGATCGATCAGGTTATGCACGTTTATCTGAGAGCAGCCGCGGCACTGCGGCCGGATCTTGCAAGAAAGGAGGAGAAATGACGAAGATCGCGTTTCAGGGAGCAGCGGGAGCTTACTCGTACGAGGCGATCGGGCAGTTCTTCGGCAGGCAAGCAGAGAGAATCCCACAGCAAACCTTCTCCGACATATTCACCGCGGTGGAGGGAGGGGCAGTTGACTATGGGATGCTCCCCGTGGAGAACGCGGTCGCTGGCTCGGTCGCACAGTCCTACGAGCTCTTAGTAGAACACGATTTACGCATCTACGCCGAGGTGATCCTCCGCGTCCGCCACATGCTCCTCGCCCCTCCTGGGACCGAGTTCTCCGCGCTGAAACGCGTGCGCTCCCACCCGCAGGCCCTCGCGCAGTGTCAGCGCTACCTCGTGCGCCACGGGCTCGTACCAGAACCGGTAGAGGACACCGCCGCCGGGGCATGCAACCTGGCAGGGAGTCCAGTTCCGGAAGTGGGGGTGATCGCCGGGGAAGCCGCGGCGGAGGTGTCCGGCCTCGAGATCATCGATCGTGACATCGAGGACTTCCCGTTCAACTACACGCGCTTCTTCGTCCTGGGGATGGAGGACCCACCGCGGGCTCAGCGAAGCAAGACCTCAATCGTGTTCACGACACCGCACCAGCCAGGCGCCCTCTTTGAGTGCATCGGCGAGTTTTCCCGCCGTGGGATCAATCTTACGAAGATCGAATCGCGCCCAAGGTTAAACCGACCGTGGCAATACATCTTCTACCTCGACTTCGAGGGCCATGCCAAAGACCCGGAGTGCGAGGCAGCGATGATGGGGCTCTTACGTCGTTCGCTCTTCGTGAAACTCCTTGGATCATACCCCGCCGCAACGACGCCAATTGAAGAGAGCGACACTGCAACAGAACCGTCCCAGGAGGTACGCAAGTGATCGTAATCATGCAACGCAGCGCAACCGATGTCCAGGTCAATAATGTGATCTCTCGTATCGAGCAGCGCGGCTGCCGGGTGCACCTATCGGAAGGGGATGAGCGAGTGATTATCGGCGTGATCGGAAACGGAAGGCCGATTGATCCCGTTCAGTTCGAGCGGATGAGTGGGGTAGAGCGGGCAGTTCCAGTACTGCGGCCATTCAAACTGGCGAGTCGTGAGTTTCATCCACAGGACACGGTCGTGCGGGTGAACGGAGTGTCAGTTGGGGAAAAAGAGGTCGTGGTGATGGCGGGGCCGTGCGCGGTGGAGGATCGTGCTCAGATCATCGATGCAGCCCGTGCGGTGAAGGAGGCGGGGGCGAAGGTCCTGCGCGGTGGGGCGTTCAAGCCGCGCACTTCCCCGTACAGCTTTCAGGGATTGGGCGCGGAGGGACTGAAGCTTCTCGCCAAAGCGCGAGAAGAGACCGGACTCCCGATCGTCACCGAGGTGATGGCCCCGGAGATGGTGCCTCTCGTCAGCACCTACGCCGATGTCCTCCAGATCGGGGCGCGGAACATGCAGAACTACGCACTATTGCACGCAGTGGGCGAGGCGCAGCGCCCGGTCCTCCTAAAGCGGGGGATGATGTCGACGATGGAGGAGCTGCTGATGGCCGCGGAGTACATCCTGTCGCACGGGAACGAACGAGTGATTCTGTGTGAGCGAGGAATCCGCACGTTCGAGACCTACACCCGTAATACCATTGACATCAACGCCGTCCCCCTCCTCAAGCTGCTCACCCACCTCCCGGTGATCGTTGACCCGAGCCACGGGACCGGAAAGCGTGAGCTAGTAGCACCGGTGGCGAGGGCGGCAATAGCCGCCGGAGCGGACGGGCTGATCATCGAAGTCCATCCTCGTCCGGAGGAGGCGATGTCGGATGGGGCCCAGTCCCTTAAGCCGGCACAGTTTGCCAAACTCATGGAATCCCTGCGCCCGGTGACAGAAGCTGTTGGAAGAACGCTATGAAGCCAATTCTTGAGTCGACTGTGGTTGTCGTTGGCCTTGGACTGATGGGTGGTTCCCTCGCCGGGGCACTGCGCGGGAGGTGCCGCAAAGTGGTTGGGGTAGCGCGCCGGAGTGAGACAATCAATCAGGCCGTCTCCCAGGGGCTGATCGACGCGGGCACGACCTGTATCGAGTCCGGGCTGCGAGAAGCTGACATCGTCGTCCTCGCCACCCCGGTGCGGACGATCGTCGAGCTTGTGCGCAGCATCGGGCCGATCCTTCCAGAGGGTGCCGTACTGATTGACCTCGGGAGTACCAAAGTGGAGATCCTAAACGCAATGGGAGGCCTACCGGCGCACGTACAGCCGCTCGGCGCTCACCCGATGTGCGGGAAGGAGCTATTCGGGATCGGCGCTGCCGACCCACACCTGTACCGGGGAAAGACGTTCATCCTCGTCCCGCTTCCCCGCACCGCGCCGGAGACGATCGACGTCGGGCGTGATCTTGCTCGCTCCGTAGGAGGCGTTCCCTTAGTGCTCGATGATGCGAGGCGGCACGACTTCCTCGTCGGGACCCTCAGCCACCTGCCCTATCTGTTGGCGTGCGCGCTCGTGCGGACCGCTGATGCGACCACCTCACAAGACCCGGTGGCGTGGGAGATCGTGGCGAGCGGGTTTCGCGACACGTCCCGCGTCGCGGCAAGCGACGTCGATATGATGACCGACATCATCCTGACAAACCGCGACGAGATACTGAAGGCACTGCAGGAATACGGATCACACCTGCGTCTCCTCGAAGGATTAGTGAAAGAGGGAGATGAAAAGGAGCTGAAAGAGGCGCTTTCCTACGTGCGCGGAAAGCGGAAGGAGATGTTTCCATGAGGCCGATTAGTGTGTCCGAAAACGGGCCACTTCGCGGGAAGATCCGTGTACCCGGGGATAAGTCGATCTCCCACCGATCGCTCCTCCTGGAAGCGATCGCCGGCGGAAATAGCGAAATCACCGGATTCCTTCCGTGCAATGACTGCCTGGCCACCCTTGCCTGCATCCGCGCGCTCGGGATCGAGGTGGAAGAGCGGGATGAAAAATTGCTTGTGGTGCACGGGAAAGGGCAACACGGGATGCTCTCCCCGACCAAACCTCTTGACTGCGTCCGTGCCGGAACGGCGCTGCGCCTGCTCATCGGGATCCTCGCCGCCCAACCGTTCGAAAGCGTCCTCACCGGGGATTCGCAGCTCCGCCGCCGCCCGATGTCGCGGGTGGTCGAGCCGCTCATGCAGATGGGTGCGCAGATTGAGATGATCGACGGCCACGCCCCTCTCAGCACTCAAGGGCGGGATCTCCACGGGATCACCTACGCGATGCCGGTCGCGAGCGCTCAGGTGAAGAGCGCGATCCTGTTAGCCGGACTGTACGCCGATTCTCCGACAACGGTCCACCAGCCCGCTCCAACGCGCGATCATACCGAGCGTATGCTCTCTGCGATGGGAGCGAAAATCGAGACGGACCGCCATTCCGTGACGATCTTCCCGTCCGCGCTCTCACCTGTTTCCATCAACATCCCCGGCGATTTTTCATCGGCCGCGTTTCCTTTAGTTGCCGCCACGCTCGTCCCCGATTCCCAGATCACCCTGCGCGGGGTGGGGATTAACCTCACCCGCATCGGACTGCTCGACGTCCTCTCCGCGATGGGATCGAGTGTAGCGGTGGAGGGCTTCCGCGATGCGGGAAACGAGCCGGTCGCCGACCTTACAGTGCGGGCATCGCGGCTTCATGGAGTGGAGATTGAGGGAGACACCGTGGTACGGATGATCGACGAGTTTCCGATCCTGGCGGTCGCGGCCACGCAGGCTGAAGGAACGACCATCGTGCGCAACGCAGCGGAGCTGCACGTGAAGGAGACCGACCGCATCGCAACTGTCGCGGAGGAACTGAGTAAACTCGGAGCACACATCGAGCCGACCCCCGATGGATTCATCGTACAAGGCCCGACCCCGCTGCACGGTGCAGCTGTCTCCTCGCACGGCGACCATCGCCTGGCGATGGCCCTCGCGGTCGCCGGGCTGGTGGCTGATGGCACGACTCAGATCGACGACATCGGATGCGCGAACGACTCCTTCCCCGATTTCGTCGGTCTGATGCGGGCAATCGGAGGACGATATGATTGACGCACGCACGCAATTCGTCGGACTGATCGGATGGCCCACTCGACACTCGCTATCTCCAAGAATGCACAACACGGCGTTTTCAGCTTTGGGCCTCAACTGGGGCTACGTGCCTCTTCCGGTGAGACCGGGGCTGCTCGAAGAGGCCATCTCCGGATTGGCGGCGTTCGGCTTCCGCGGAGCGAACGTCACCATCCCGTACAAGGAGGCGGTGATTCCGTTCCTACACAGGCTTTCCTCTGAGGCGGAATCAATCGGGGCCGTCAACACGATCGTCGTCGAGGAGGACGGAACCCTCATCGGGCACAACACTGACTCCTCTGGATTTATCGCCACATTGCGTGATGTCGGCTTCGACCCCAAAGGAAGATCGGTCGTTGTCTGCGGCGCGGGCGGCGCAGCCCGGGCTGCTGTGCACGGGCTACTCGAAGCGGGGGTAAAGGAGATTAGAGTCCTCAACCGCAATCTCGAACGAGCGGAGGAGCTCATCTCCGCGTTTGTCGATGCGCCGCTCCACACAGGGAGACTCAGCCCGGAAAACCTGATAAAGGAGACAGGAGATGCGGATCTATTGGTGAACGCAACTCCGGTCGGGATGTGGCCGCATGTAGACAGATCGATCTGGCCGGGCAACGTTGCAGTCTCCGGCCACCTCACCGTCTTCGACCTCGTGTACAACCCCATTGCAACGCAACTCCTGCAGCAGGCACGTGTGAGCGGAGCGCGGAGAATCTCAGGCCTTGAGATGCTCCTGCATCAGGGGGCGGCAGCATTCGAGCTCTGGATC
>JAYEFP010000048.1:0-2989 GCA_034715975.1 Candidatus Bipolaricaulota bacterium
CCCCCTTTGACCTGTGAGAGGTGCTTGCGGACCGTGTTTATCTCCTGAATCGTCGCTCCCGATCGAAGCAAAAGCTCGTTTGTGGCAACGAGATCATCGAGCACGACCCCGGAAGACGGGAGGGTAAGGAGCGCCGAGCCTCCGCCGGAGATAAGAACGATCACCAGATCATTCTCCCCTGCGCTATCAGCAAGTTCGGCAATGCGCTGCGCGGCAGCGATTCCGCGTTGATCCGGGACGGGGTGCGAAGCTTCGACAATCTCCACTCGACTCGTAGGGACCGTGTAACCATCGGCCGTGACAACAACTCCACCATCGATTCGTTCACCCAGGATCCCTTCCAAGGAGGCTGCCATCCTCGCCGAAGCCTTCCCCATCCCGACAACGATGATCCGCCCAACCTGCGAGAGATCGATCGACTCTCCTCTAACGAAGAAGCGATTACCATCGATATGCGCGGCCCGTCTCAGGCAGGTCTCCGGAGCAACCGCAGTCAAGGCGGCATGGATGCAGCGATTGATATCAGCGCAAAGGCGACTCTGTCTGTTCATCTTCACCCACTAGTGGGCTTCAACGGGATCAGCGCGGACGGCATCAAGAATGTCATGGATGTTCCCGGTCGCCAGGCAGATCGAAGAGTCGGCCGCGCCGTAATAGACCCACAGATCATCGCCGCGCATGAATCCGCCACACGGGAAGACAACGTTCGGGACATCTCCCATCCTCTCGTAGGGCTCTTCCGGGCCGAATAGCCAGTGACGTGTACGCGCAAGCAGTCGATTTGGCTCGTCCAGGTCGAGAAGGGCCGCGCCAACCCGGTAGATTGGCCCACTCGACATGTTCTTGATGCCGTGGTAGAGGATAAGCCAGCCGTATTCAGTCTCGATGGGAGGCCCACCCGTCCCGACCCTGAATCCATCCCACCACGGACCGTGGTGAAGCGGGAGAACCACGCTGTTGTCCCCCCAGTGAACGAGGTCAGGCGAATAGGCGATCCAGATGTTGCCATCCTGCCCGAGCGGACGGTGCAGCATCGCGTAGCGCCCATTGATTCTTCGCGGGAAGACAGCGGCGTCCTTATTGCTCGGTGGAAATGCAACACCTAGTGGCTCCACATCCACAAAGTCGTGCGTGGTAGCGACAGCAACCGCAGGCCCGTACTGCGAGCAGGCGGTGTAGGCGAGGACCCACGCATTAAGCTCATCGACTCGCGTGATTCGGCAATCTTCCGCGCCGTAAGCCTCATAGGGACGATCATTCCCGGGAGAGAGAGGCCCCTTCTCAATCTGCCAGTCGGTGATCCCATCCCTGCTGCGTGCCACTGTAAGGTGAGAACGACCAGAGCGACTCTCCACGCGCAACAGAAGCAGGACCTGATCTCCCAGATCGACGCTTCCTGCGTTGAACACCGTATTCACTGCGTAAGGCATATCCGAGGCACAGATCAGAGGATTGTGCTCACTCCGGACAAGAAGCTCCGTCATCTTGTTCTCCTTCATTTAGCTATCAACGCGGCCACTCGCGCTTGCGATAGCGGTAGTATGATCTTCTGCACGGGCCTGTTAAGCCCCTCCCACACCTTGGTCCGGTAATTCTTCCTCATCTATGATGCATCGAGGAAACGCAGATAGTCCTCCAACTTCCTCTCCCAATCAAACACGACTCTAACAAACCGCAGCACGGATAAAGAATACGCGGATACGCATCCCTAATAATCCCAATGCGGCGGGAAGCGTCGTATTGCACTAGAAGATCATGGAGCGAAGACCCTGAAAGGTGGCAAGCTGCCCCTGTATATAGGCTTCTGCCCCATCATCTGACATCTCTCCCGTCTCCAAGACGAGGCTCAGAAACCTCCCCTGCCACAGGACACGAAGCGCATCGAGGACCTTCAAGTCCTGATCGCGGGAGAAGGCATCGATCGCCAGATAGACCGACTTCACCCACAGTTCAAGGGGGAATGAGAACTCCGACAGCGCGAGCGCGTAGACCGATTCGAGATCGCTCTTGAGATCATCCAGAAAATGCGCCTTATCGCGTATGAACTCATCGTACTTAGCGTGGAACTGGCGGTAGATCCCTTCCTTGTCAACGTTGAGCTTGTGCGGCTGCACGTGAGGAATTTTCCCGAGGCGTTCGACAGCTTTGACCCCATCTACCTTATCGATGTAGTCGCGATAGTGATCGATCAACTGGAAGAGCGTCCCCACTACCTGGTAGAACATGGGGACGAGGAGCTCCTCCGGATCGGCGTACTGCTTCGTCGACTCGTGCTCCTTCACCCCGAGGACCGCCTCCACCAGTTCCATCTCCTCTGCGCCGGAGACGAGGGTGATGAAAATGTCGATGCCAAACTTCGCCGGAAACAGGGGATGCGGCAAGAGCCGCTCGATGAGCCTGGCCGAGAGGCCATACTCGCCGCCAATCGGCTGGCGCACACCAAGCCCGAATAGGACATCTGTCAATGGGTAGGCGATCTGGTTGGTAATGACCCCATCATAGCGATATCGCAAGTAGTAAGGGACAACCAGGTCTTTCCCACCGACGATCGGAGAGACGAGACGCTTTATCCAATCGGGTCTGATGCTCGTCAGATCACCGTCCACCAATGCCACCGCCTGGGCACCTCGCTCATGCGCAATCTTGAAGATCGTTCTGACCGCGCTCCCCTTGCCGAGTTCCCCCTCTTCAGTGACCACGACCTTCTCACACACCGTCTTCGCCTTCGAGGCAATGTCTCGCGTTCCATCGGTGGAGAACCCGTCCGATACAACGATCAGCCCATGCAGATCGGGGAAAAACCGTGCCAGACCCTTGTCAACTTCCTCCAGTACGCCGGCAATCGTGTCGGAACAGTTCCTGGTTGAAACTCCAACTACAATATCTGTTTCACTTGTTGTCATGAATTCCTCCACTATGTCATCGTGTCACTTGCAGAAAGACTGAAAAGGATGCCCTGTAGACTCTTCTCTAAGCTCTCCAAGCTGTA
>JAYEFP010000049.1:0-10743 GCA_034715975.1 Candidatus Bipolaricaulota bacterium
AGTAGCCCTGCATTACGATCGGCCCGCGGATGAGGAGCTCGCCAACTCCATCTGGGCGCACATCAATGAGCTTGGCATTGCCCCCGGGGATAGGGGCACCGACTGATCCTGCCTTGCGAGAGAAAGGATCGCAGAAACAGACGACGGGCGACGTCTCGGTGAGTCCGTACCCTTCGAGAAGGCCGATCCCCAGCCTGCGAAATCCGAGGGCGACCTTGGGGTCGAGGGGTGCGGAGCCAGAGATGAAGAAGCGCAACTTCCCATTGGTCAGGGATTCCTTGACCTTTTTTCCGACAACGCGGGGAGCGATAGCCAGGCTGATACGTCCAACGAGCGTGGAACGGATTTGCGCCAGTAGCTTCTCGTACATCGCATGGTACAGCTTAGGAACACCGGTGAAGATGGTGACACCGTTACTCTTCATGAGCTGAGCGATTGAGCGGTAGTCGTCAGTGTACATGGCGAGTGCGCCGGTGTACATGGGGACGAGGAGTGCCGTCGTTAGGCCGAGGATGTGATGCCAGGGAGCGATCGACAGGAAGGTATCCTGTTCCGTGATCGGCATTACTTTGATGCACCCTTCGATGTCAGCGGTGAGGTTTCCATGGCTCAACAGAACCCCCTTTGCCCCGCCCGTTGTGCCCGATGTGTAGGCGAGGACGGCGATATCCTTCTCGTCGATCTCCACTTGCGGCGGGGTTCCATCAACGAGGAGGGATGAGAACGTCGTTCCCTGTTTACCGTCGTTGAAGTTGATGCGCTCGATACCCTCCTTCGGAAGTCGCTCGAACAGCTCATCCGGGGCACAGATGGTCTTTGCCCCGGACCGATCGAGTATGTCCGCTACTTCGGACACCGTCAGGGTGGGATCGACGGGGATTACCCAGCCACCGAGCCGGGCGATCGCCAATAGCGAAGCAGCGAAACGGATACGAGGGCGAGACATGATCGCTACCCTGTCGCCCTTCACGATTCCCATCTTTGCCAGGCCAACGGAGAGCTTACTCACCATCTGGTCGAGTTCTCGGTACGTGACCTCCTGCGGCTCTTGTGGTTTCTCTCGCGTGTTCCTTATTGCTATCCTATCGGGAAAACGCGTTAACGTGCGGGAAAAGAACTCTGGGATGGTCATGTACACTATTGGGTCACCTCTGTTGCGCTAGGTAATTTTCAACTTCCATTGCGGCGATTGCTCCGTCCGCTGCGGCGACTATCGCCTGTGCATACCGGCTTGCATCAGCACGAACGTCTCCTGCGGCGAATACACCCGGAAGACTCGTATGCAAACGATCGTCTGTAACGATGTAACCACGCTTGTCGAGCTCGATTATACCTCTTAAGAACTCAGTATCGGGAATATGCCCGATGTTGACAAACACGCCATTTATTGCTACTTGTTTTGTCTTCGCCGTGGCAAGGTTCCTCAGCAGGACACCGCTGACGCGATCCTCACCGAGCACCTTCTCCACCACCGTGTTCCACAGAAAGGTGATCTTCTCGTTCTCTTCTGCGCGCTTCTTCAAGATGCTTGAGGAAGCTCGCAGAGCGTTAGGATCATCCTGCGGATGGCGGACAAGGATTTGCACCGAATCAGCGAACCTTGTCAGGAAAAGTGCCTCGGTGAGGCCGGAATCGCCCGCTCCAACCTCGATGATCCTCTTTCCTTGGAAGAAGAAACCGTCGCAGGTGGCGCAGTAGGAGACGCCCTTTCCCTTTAGCTTCTTCGCCCCTTCGACCGGGAGTTCCCGCGGGTGCGACCCGCTGGCGATGATCACCGCGCGGGCCCCGTACTCTTTCTGTGTTCCTTGGACTCGATATCCATCACCGAGTGGCTCAATTCCGGTTACGGTGTCCATGATGATCTTTGCTCCCAGCCTTTCAGCCTGCGAGCGCGTGCGCTTCATCAGTTCCGAACCGGCAATCTTGTCAGGAAAGCCGGGGAAGTTCTCGATGAAATCGGTCTCGTTTAGTTGTCCACCGGGCAAGCCCTGCTCCAGGATCACGGTAGGCAAGAGCGCTCGCCCACCGTAGATTCCCGCTGTTAATCCGGCCGGTCCGGCACCGATAATGATAAGATCCGTATTCATGCTGTTTTTCATAATAGCAGAGATTATAAACCCGATCTACCGGAGGTCAAAGTCTTCGATCACGAACGTACCCTCAGCCTTTTCCATAATTTTCTTCACCTGTAATCGTGCTTTATCAAGAGAGGTCTTGATTGCCGCGGCAAGAGTGATTCCTTCCTCAAAGAGAGCAAGCGCTTCATCGAGCGGGACTTCCTCTTGTCCCAGGCGCTTGGTTATCACTTCCAGCCGGTTGAGGTTTTCATCCATCTTCATCTGTCTTCACCTCCTCGACGCTTGATATGATCTTCCCTCGTTGCAGGGTTGTCTCGATGTTCATTCCCGGAGAAAGGATGCTTGCATCACGCAGCGGCTCCTTCTTGCCGGAGATGTGTGTGATGGAATACCCGCGGCGCAGGGGCAGGCGCGGATCGGACAAGCGCAGCAATCCCTGCGCGTGATCGAGAGTCTGTATCCGCCTGTCCATCGCCTGTTGCATCTCGCGCAGGAGCCCCTGAAAGTGTGTATCGAGCCGCTGAGAGAGGGCATCAATCTTGCGGCCAGGAAGGCGGAACACGTACTCGTGCAGGCGAGAATTCATCCTATCCTCTCGGCGATCGATGTTTGCGCGTACACGACGCAGGTTTTGCACAACGAAAGTCCTCAGTTGGCGGCGGACGTCTTCTTGGTCTGGGAAAACGATCTCGGCCGCGGCTGACGGGGTAGGCGCACGCCTATCGGCGACAAAATCTGAGATCGTGAAATCGATCTCGTGGCCTACGGCGGAGATCACCGGGATCTCGCATGCATAGATTGCTCGTGCTACGTCTTCGGTATTGAACACATTAAGATCCTCGAGCGAGCCGCCGCCGCGACCGACGATTAGTAGGTCGAGCGCGGTGTGTGATACGCTGAACTGCTGCGCGCTAGCGATGGCGGAGACGATCTCAGCCGCCGCGGCATCTCCCTGAACCGAGCTTGGAAAGATATAGATCTGCGCAAGCGGGAAACGTCTCCCGGTGACGGAGATGATGTCACGGATTGCCGCGCCACTTGGGGAGGTCACAACACCGATCCGCAAGGGGTAGAGCGGAAGCGGCTGTTTGTGCGCTTCGTCAAACAGCCCTTCCTTCTGAAGCTTCCTTTTTAGCTGTTCGAAGGCGAGCTGTAGCGCCCCCAATCCAGCCGGCTGCACGAGTGAGACGATGAACTGGTACCGACCGCGTGGCTCATACAGGGTTGCTCTCCCGTAAGCGAGAATCTCCATTCCCTCCTCCAGCGGCTGCGTGGGAGCAGGGAGGAATGGCGAAGCAGACTTGAACCGAACAGCGGAGATCTCCGCTTTATCGTCTTTCAGCGTGAAGTAAGTGTGCCCCGACGCGGCGCGCTTGAGGTTTGATACCTCACCGCGTAGCCACACCGAGCCAAGGCTGTCCTCAAGCATCTGGCGCGCAACCTTGTTGATCTCAGATACGGTATACACGTGCTGTTCTTCCACAAGACTAAGAGTGTAACTTCCATTACACAGAAATGAAAACGGGCCTTACTCATCACTGCGTAGTGAGTTACGAGTGACGAGGCCGAACGAATGACGGTTATGCTTACGCTGATTACTGAGAGCCGATGTCCTGTTTCCAATCTTGGCTGCTTGAGCGAGTGATAACGAGCGGGCGAGAGGCGAGTACTCTATCATTCGCGGTTAAGAGATCGCTACCTGCTCTAAACGGCAAAGAGCCAAGATGTCGTTGGTATCTACCGCGACCACAATTCCCAAATGAGGCGATGAGACACCGGTTAGATTGTGGAGAGCACCATCCGCGCCACCTGTTGGTCAATCTCCGCGGGCACTGGATAGACCTGTGCTGAGAGATTGCTCCCCTGGTGTGTAATGTATTCCAGGGAGAGCGATTGGAGAGCAAATGAGATGTCCATGATCTCCACTGGATGGCCATCGGCTAACGCTAGGTTCACAAGCTCCCCTTTCCCGAGGAGGTATACCGTCCGCCCGTCCGGTAGGACATAGGCCTCCACTCCATCACGCGCCTCTCGTTGCTCTTTTGCCAGGTGAGCAAGGGCATTCTTGTCGATCTCATATCCAAAGTGTCCGGCATTGGCTAGGATCACTCCATCCTTGCTGCAGGAGAGTTCTGCTTCACCGATCACTCCAGCCTGGCCAGTGGCGGTGACCACAAAGTCGGCTTGCTCCATCCCCCCGGACAGGGAGACGGCCTCGTAGCCTTCCATCGCTGCTTCTACTCCTTTTACCGGATCCAACTCAGCCACGAGAACGCGCGCTCCCAAGCCGTGCGCTCGCAGGGCAAGGCCCTTGCCGCACCAGCCGAAACCGACTATAAGGACAGTCTTCCCCGCTATCAACAGGTTTGTGGCTCGCATGATGGCATCCCAGGTAGATTGCCCAGTTCCATAGCGATTGTCGAACAGGTGCTTCATCTGGGCGTCGTTGACCGCGATCGCAGGTAGTCGCAGCCTCTGCTGTTTCGCTAGTTTTCGCAGGCGTTCTACGCCTGTTGTCGTTTCCTCACTCACCCCGATTGGTCCTGGCGTGGGCCATGAGCCTCGTTCATGGAGACGCACCACCACGTCACCCCCATCTTCAACGATGAGCGTAGGGGAGAAATCGAGCAGCCGATCGATCTTCTCTTCATGTTCCTGCGAGGTCTCACCGTGACAAGCAGATACCGTGATCCCTTCTGCCTGGGAGAGCGCGGCTACGATCTCGTCCTGGGTAGAGAGGGGATTGCTCCCAATCACGTATACCTCCGCTCCGCCGGCACGGAGAGTGAGGATCAGGTTTGCTGTCTTGGCCTCTAAGTGGAGAGCTGCCCCAACGCGATGTTCGGCGAACGGCTGCTCGCGTTTGAATCTAGAGCTTATCTCTCCGTTTAGGGGCATGTGTGCTTGCGCCCATTTTATCTTTTTCCAACCACGCTCAGCTTCTGTGTCCATCTTTCTCCTTAATAAACAGGCTTAGCCAGAACAGTTGTGCCATCTCCTCAATCTTCTCGGCTAGAGTTAGCGCTTCGGGAGGAGTTTGTCCTACAGCTACCGCTCCGTGATTGCTGAGGAGAACGGCATTCCCCGTTCCCAGTGCCTCGGCTGCAGCGGTGGCCAGTTCCCATGTACCCGGGGAGGTATGGGAAGCGACCGGGATCTCTTTTCCGAACAGGATTCGTCCCTCATCGTGCACGATCGGTAGTGTTGAGCGGGCGATCGCCACGGAAGTGGCGTAAGTGGAATGTGTGTGTACAATTGCTCTTACGTCCTCCCTTTTCTGATAAATTGCCGCGTGCATTCGCCACTCGGATGAAGGAATGCCAGTTCCGGATCTCTTCTCTCCCGCGTAGTTGATCTCGATTATCTGGTTAAGCCCTAATTCGGCGTAGGGAATTCCACTGGCCGTGATGAGAAATCCTTCCCCAAAACGTGCGGAAACATTTCCCGAACTTGCACGTACAAGTCCCAAGTTAGCCATCCTCTGCGCGGTTTGCAGCAACTGAGAGCGCAGTTGTTCTAGGCTCTCTTCTTGCGGACTATTGGACATCTTTACTCCTTTTCCGGTAGGTGGTACGGCGACTGATGCACGCCGCGTTCGGTGATGATCCCGACGATCAACTTGGCTGGCGTCACATCGAATGCCGGATTCCACGCTCTCGCGCCGTCAGGTGCAAGGCGCACCCCGCGCGGGGCGAGGACCTCGTCTTCGCTTCGCTCCTCGATCGTTATTCCTCTTCCGTCCGGTCTATCAGGATCGATTGTCGATGTGGGCGCGACGATGTAGAAGGGGACCTCGTGGTAGTGGGCGAGGATCGCCAACTGGTAGGTCCCAATCTTGTTCGCGCTGTCCCCATTTGCGGCGATCCGGTCGGCCCCGGCTAGGACGGCATCGATTCCACCGTGCGCCATCAGTGCCCCGGCTGCCCCGTCCACGATCAGGCGAAACGGGATTTCATCCCGCGAAAGTTCCCACGCCGTCAGATGCGCCCCTTGAAGCCGCGGCCGCGTTTCGCAAGGATATGCCATCTCGATCTTTCCCTGTTCGTGTGCCGCACGCAGGACGCCGTAGGCCGTCCCGTAACCGCCGGTGGCGAGTGCGCCGGTGTTGCATATCGTTATGACCCGAGCTTTGTCAGGTAATAGTTCCGCTCCAGCCTCGCCGATTCTCCTGTTCGCCTCGATATTCTCCGAGTGGATCAGGCGTGCCTCGGCGAGCATCGCAACGCGCAGATCCTCCGGCGCTTCGTTCTTATGCTTCTGGAATGCTAGCAGCATCCGATCGATTGCCCAGGTGAGGTTGACCGCCGTCGGTCGAGTCGCACGTAGGGTCTTCGCGACCTGATTCATCTCCTTGCCTCTTTCCAGCCCGAGGACCATCCCGTACGCAGCGGTGATCCCGATTGCTGGTGCGCCGCGAACGCGCATCGTCTTGATCGCCTCCGCTACTTGATCGACCCCTGTTATCCGCAGGACGACAGTGTTTCCCGGCAGTCTTGTCTGATCGAGGAGGTCGATCCCTCTTTCACGGTAGACGACCGGGACGAAGATGCCATTAAAGTCTAGAATACTTTCTTTTTTCATCATTGTTTAATGTAGTGCTTTCCAAGAGCGGTGGGGACGTTTGCCTTGCGGATGAAGAAGGCAAGGGCGATGACGGTCAGAAGATAAGGGAGCATGATGGAAAACTGGCTTGGAATAAAACTTTGCAGCCTCATCTGGAGCGCGTCGATGAACCCGAACAGGAGTGCTGCGCCGAGCCCTCCGATTGGGCTGTAGTTCCCGACGACCATCGCCGCGATCCCGATGAATCCGCGTCCTCCGACCATCCCTGAGGTGAATCGCCCCACGCTGTTGAAGAAGAATGCCCCTGCCAATCCGCAGAGAACCCCGTTTAATATCGTATAGATGTAGCGTGTGCGATGGACGTTGATTCCGGCGGTGTCCGCTGCCTCTGGCTTCTCCCCGACAACGCGTAGGCGTAGGCCCCATTTGGTACGGAAGAGGAAGATCTGAGAGGCAAATACGAGCAGGAAGACGGCAGTGGTGATATACCACGTGCTGAGAGTGGGTGCCGAAGCGGAGGTGCCACGCCAACCCCAAACGGCACTAGTGATGAATAGAGCGAGCCCGGCGACGAGGATGTTGACTCCGATCCCGGAGACAACGTGATTTGCGCGGAACCGGATACACCACACGGCGTGAAGGGCTCCGGCCAACCCGCCAGCGACCATGGCTGCGATTAATGCGATCCATGCGCTTCCCGTGAAGTACGCCACCAGCGCCGAGACGAGTGCACCGAGTACAGCTGTTCCTTCCACCCCCACATTGATGATTCCCGCGCGCTCGGAGAACGTTTCCCCAAGAGCGACGAGAGCGATTGGGCTTGCCAGCCTGAGTGTCGCAAGGATGAGCTGGATCGTGAAGATGTCGTTTAGGCTTATCATCGGTTCATCTCCTTCTCCAGTGGACTAGCGTGCGGATGAGGCTCGGAGCGATGATGAAGAAGATCACCAGCCCCTGAATAACAGCGGCGATGTCACCAGGAGCGGCCCCCGATCGTTGCACCTGCATCCCTCCGGCTCTAAGGGCCCCCATCAACAGCGCGGCGAATATCGCTCCGATTGGGTGAGCGCGCGCAATAAGACCTCCGGCGATCCCATCCCAGCCGTAACCGGGTGAGAACCGGCCGATGAATCGGAAGTGTGTCCCGAGAACCTCCCCTGTCCCAGCCAGCCCAGCGAGGAAACCTGCGAGAGTCAGGGCAAGGATCAACTTGCGCTCAATCCTGATTCCCCCGTACTCTGCCGCCGGTGGGCTGAGGCCGACTCCCCTGAGCTCATATCCTGCGGGAGTGCGGAACAGGTAATACCAGACCACGAAGGCGAAGAAGACAGCAACGATCAACCCCATCGAGACCTGGGTCGGTTTCATGATCCGCGGGAGAGCGGCGGTGGAGGCGATCCTACTGGTCTGGTTAGCCCAGTACTTGGTGTCGTGAAGCGGGCCGCGTGGGGCGACTAAGTAGTCGGTTAGCCCGATCGCTACGTAGGAGAGCATCATGGTAGAGACGAACTCGTTCACCCCTCGTTTTGCTTTGAGGTAACCCGGAATCCATCCCCAGAGTGCACCACCCAGCCCTCCGGCTAGCAGGCAAACAACTACGTGCAGGGCAGCCGGCAGGTGAGTGTACGCCCCGACTACCGCGGCTACGATTGCCCCGATGTAGAGCTGCCCTTCGGCCCCGATATTGAACAGGCCGCAGCGGAAGGCGAGGAGGAACGAAAGCGAGGTTAGGATGATCGGCGTTGACTTGGTCAGCGTTGATCCGAGAGCCAGCTTCCCACCGAATGCTCCCTTCCACAGATTGATGAAGACGGCACTCACCGAGAACCCGGCGGCCCACACAATGAACGCACTGACCGCAAATGCGAGAACGATCGAAAGCGCGGTGATGCCAAGCTCGCGGAGCAGACTAGAGCCTTTCAACATCAACGTGTTCCCTTTCAACCTTCTTCCTCCTGCTCTCCGGTTCGTGCCCTTGTCCCGCTCAACATCAACTCTCCCAGTTCACGCCGGTTCGTCTCTTCCGGATCTCTTATTGCCACGATAGTCCCGTTGTAGATGACGGCGATTCGGTCGCTCAGCATCATGACTTCATCGAGGTCCATCGAGATGAGGAGAATAGCAGTACCGCGATCCCTCATCTTTAGGAGTTGTTCGTGGACGTACTCTATCCCACCCACATCGAGCCCTCGCGTCGGTTGTGCGGCGATGATCACGCGTGGCTCCTTGGAAAGCTCGCGCCCGATGATCAATCGCTGCTGATTCCCTCCGGAGAGGTTCTGGGCTAAGACGTTTAGCGATGGCGTCTTAACGCCAAATTCCTCGACAATTCGCTTCGTGTAGTTTGTAATCTCGCGCTGGTTCTGCCAGAACCGGTTCGGGGCGAATTGGTGGATGCGCTGTCGTCCGAGGATGGTGTTTTCGCGAAGTGAGAAGTCCATCACCAGTCCGCGGAGATGTCGGTCCGCAGGGATGTGGGCGATCCCGGCATCGATGAAGTCACGTACGGTCTTCCCGGTCAAGTCCTGCTCACCAAGGGAGATCGCTCCTTTTCTGAGCGGCCGCAATCCCGTCAACACCTCGGCTAGTTCGGCCTGGCCATTACCCTGTACCCCAGCGATCCCGAGGATCTCGTTCTTGCGCAGCTCAAACGAGATGTCTTTCAGCGCTAACAGGCCGCGATCGTCCTCTGCCTCTATGTCCCTAACTTGAAGAACGGGCTCTGGAGCTCCCTTGGCCTCGGTGCGGCGGACGGTGAACACCACGTCACGGCCAACCATCATCTCGGCCAGTTCCCTTTCGTTCGTCTCACTAGCGTGCACGGTCCCGATCACCTTCCCTTTACGCAGAACGGTGATGCGATCGCATATCTCGATCGCCTCGCGCAATTTGTGAGTGATCAAAACGGTCGTCTTCCCCTCCTGTTTCAGCTTATGGAGCGCGGATTCGAGGTGCTTGACCTCTTGTTCGGTGAGGACGGCCGTTGGTTCGTCGAGGATCAGGGTGTCTGCTCCCCGGTAAAGAGCCTTGATAATTTCCACGCGTTGCTGAACTCCCACAGGTAATTGATTAACTTGCGCCTTAGGATCAATTGGGAGACCGTATTGGTTGGAGAATTCTTCGATCCGATGTATACCGGCCTCCTCGTCGAGGAAGATACCGGATTTCACCGGTTCTTGGCCGAGCATGATGTTCTCTGCCACACTCAGGCGGGGGACGAGCATGAAGTGCTGGTGGACCATCCCAATTCCCAAGGCAATCGCCGTTGCTGGCCCGTAATTCGATTGCAGTTTTCCGTTGATGAGGGTTTTGCCGGCATCGGGTCGGTAGAGTCCATAGAGAACACTCATGAGAACGGTCTTCCCGGCACCGTTTTCGCCGAGAAGACCGTGTATCTCACCGTGCTTTATGGCAAGATCAATATCGTTGTTGGCGATAACACCCGGGAATCGTTTTACAATTCCCTGCATGTTTACCGCGAACTCAGACATCAAGACCTGCCTTGCTTTGCTTCTTGAGCTAGTCTGATCAACTCAGTGTTTGATGACGATGGATCCGTCTTTGATTCCGTTGGCTGCCTCAACCAGCTTCATGATAAGCTCGCAAGGAACATCAACCTCTGACGCACTCTTGGCGATGTAGTCATTGACGTCAAGCTGACCGATTGAGATCCCGGTTCCGAACCCGAATTCGGTGTTGATCCCGTAGCCATAGATGCCGGGAGCCCAGGCTCCGTTGGCCACCCGCATAATTTGTGATTCGACGGCCAGATCAACACGTTTTAGCCCACTGGCAACGATAACGTCGGCATGTTCAGGAGCGGTGGCTGCCTGATCTACGTCCGTTCCGAGTGCGTACCAGTTGGGATTCTCTTCGGCAGCGCTGAACACACCGAGATGTGACTTTCCAGCTGCGCCGTATACGTAGTCTGCGCCTGTGTTGTACATCTCGCGGGCCAGCTCTGCACCGAGGGTCGGGTTTGCCCATTCACCCACATAACGAACGAGCACCTTGACATCCGGGTTTACCCACTGGGCTCCCTGGGTGTATCCGTTCATATAACCGATGATGAGCGGAATCTCCATGCCACCTTCAAAACCGA
>JAYEFP010000050.1:0-10722 GCA_034715975.1 Candidatus Bipolaricaulota bacterium
GGCGGCAGTTGCTTGCACGTTACGATAAGCCGGTTGTCACGTTGGTCGCGATCAGCAGTATGGATCCGGAGACAGGGAACATCGTGTTCGCTGAGGCAGAAGAACGCCGATGAGCGTCGTCATCCTCGATTTCGGATCGCAGTACACGCGCCTAATCGCACGTCGCATCCGCGAGCTGCACGCCTACTCCGTGATTCTGCCCGGAAGGGCGACCGTTGAAGAGATCTCTAGACACAATCCGCAGGCGGTGATCCTCTCTGGTGGGCCCGCCTCCGTGCTCCAGCCGGGCGCGCCTCAGTCGGACGAGGGCCTGTTTGACCTCAATCTACCGATCCTGGGAATCTGCTATGGGATGCAGTACCTCGTACGCCGCTTCGGTGGCCGCGTCATTCCTACGGGAACGATGGAGTACGGTCGCGCGCACCTCATTCAATGTGACGGGCCGCTCTTTGGCGGCCTTGAAGACGGAGGTCTCCAGGTATGGATGAGCCACTCCGACGCGGTGGCCGATCTGCCGTCGGGCTGGCGGGGGACAGCGTGCACGGAGGACAACCCGATTGCAGCAGTTGAGTCGCCGGATAAGCGGATGTTTGGAGTGCAGTTCCATCCCGAGGTGGCTCACACTCCGCAAGGGAAAGTCATATTGGCGAACTTCCTTCGGGTCGCCAGCGTTCCACTCGATTGGACACCGGAACATACGCTGGAACGTTTGATCGCTGAAGTACGGAAACGCACCGATGGGGGCAGAAAACGTGTCCTCCTGGCAGTCTCCGGTGGGGTGGATTCTTCCACTTTGGCCCTCCTTCTCACCCGCGCGGGCATCGAACATACCGCGGTGTTCGTCGATCACGGGCTGCTGCGCTTAAACGAGAGGGAAGAGGTTGAACAGGCACTCCTCCCGCTGGGGGTGAACTTAGTGAGCGTGGACGCATCCAAGCAGTTTGTCTCCGCCCTTGCCGGTATTTCCGACCCCGAGGAGAAGCGTAAGGTGATCGGACGTGAGTTCATCGCGGTGTTCAGAGAAAAGGCACTCAAACTGGGACCATTTCACTTCCTTGCGCAGGGAACGCTCTATCCGGACGTGATCGAATCCGCCGGGAGTGAAGGGGCGGCAAGCATCAAGAGCCACCATAACGTGGGCGGACTTCCTGATGATATCGGATTCGAGCTGCTTGAGCCGTTTCGCTATCTGTTCAAGGACGAAGTGCGCGAGCTTGCCGGGCTTCTCGGGCTTCCGGAAGAGCTTAGGATGCGGCATCCCTTCCCCGGGCCCGGATTGGCAATCCGGATCATTGGAGAGATCACTCCCGAACGGTTGCGCATCCTGCAAGAGGCGGACTCGATCTTTATCTCGTCTCTCAAGGAGGCCGTGCTATACGATCAGGTGTGGCAGGCCCTCACGGTTCTCACCCCAGTCAAGAGTGTTGGGGTAGTGGGAGACGAACGCAGGTACGGCTACATCCTCGCACTGCGAGCAGTGACGAGCGTGGACGGGATGACAGCCGACTGGTCCCGCCTCTCGCACGAGTTCCTCGATCAGGTGGCCGCGCGGATAACCAGAAACATCCCCCAGATCGGCCGCGTGGTCTACGATATTACGAGCAAACCCCCGGCAACGATCGAGTGGGAATAATCTCCAACTTGTACATCAAGCTGCCTCGTTTATAATGTGCTCAAAATTTAAGGGGGTTGGCGTGACTGTAAACCACTTCCTCGGTTCTCTGGACTTCTTGCCAGAGGAGTACAACACCATTTTTTCCCTCGCTTCCCGAATCATCGATTCTCCTATGGACTACGCCGATCGCTGCTCTGGTCGGCTGATGGCGACTCTATTCTACGAGCCGAGCACCCGCACCCGCCTGTCGTTCGAAGCGGCGATGCTCCGGCTTGGCGGAGGGGTAATCAGTGTAGCAAACGCGAAGAGCAGCTCGGTCTCCAAAGGGGAGAGCCTGGGGGACACGATACGCACAGTAGGAGGATACGCGGACCTGATCGTCCTGCGTCATCCTAAAGAAGGGGCGGCGGTCCTGGCAGGCGAGTATTCTCCGGTTCCGGTCATCAATGGGGGCGATGGCGCGCGCGAGCACCCAACGCAGACTCTGACTGATCTGTTCACCATTCAACGGTTCAAGGGGCGGTTTGATGGCCTGACAGTTGCATTCTGCGGCGATCTGCGCTACGGAAGGACCGTGCACTCACTCGTCAAGGTGCTCGCCCGTTACTCCGATGTCCGGTTTATCCTGATCTCTCCGCCTGAGCTGCGCCTGCCAGATCGGATCAAGCGCGAGGTCAAGGGGATAAACCCGGCCGCGGTGCTGGAAGAGACGACGCAGATGGAGGAGGGGTTGAAGAGCGCGGACATCCTTTACATGACCCGCATTCAGAAGGAGCGTTTCTTCAACGAGGAGGACTATATCAAGCTACGCGACACATATATCCTCACTGCCGACAAGCTGAGCGTGGCTCCCTCGGGGATGATCGTCATGCATCCGCTCCCCCGGGTGACCGAGATCGACTACGCAGTGGACGCCGATCCGCGCGCGGTCTACTTCGATCAGGCGCGGTTCGGGATGTTTGCGCGCATGGCGCTGATCTTGCACCTGCTCGCGGAAAAGGAGGGCGGAGATGCTTAGGGTAGACCGGATTAACGATGGTATCGTGCTCGACCACATCCAGGCTGGCCAGGGGCTGAAGGTGTTCGAACGGTTGGGGCTGCGGGGCGCCGGTTATCCGGTGGCTCTCTTGATGAACGTCACGAGCAGCAAGATGGGACACAAGGATATTATCAAGATCTCAGACACCTTGGATATCGACCTCACCATGCTCGGGCTCCTCGCCCCCGATGCAACCGTGAACTGCATCGAGGGCGGGGTGGTCTCACGGAAAGTCACGCCTGGGCTCCCGGAGCGGGTAATCGGGCTGATTGAGTGCAAGAACCCACGCTGCATCACCACAGTTGAGCGCCAGAGGACATCGTTGTTTGTCCTCGTCGACTCGGATGCGAAGGAGTATGAGTGCGCCTACTGCGGCGAGCGGAGCAAGGTGTGATCAAGGGCGTTCTGGTCACCGACGTCCGGCTGGTCGACGAAAGGAGCGATTTTAGGGGAGACCTGTACATCGAGGACGGCTTGATCCGTGCTGTTGGAGAGGGGCTTCGAATTCCCGGATCGGCTGTCCTTCCCGGGGAGGGGCGGACCCTCCTCCCGGCGTTCGTCGATTTGCATGCCCACTTCCGCGATCCGGGCTATCCGGAAAAAGAGGACATACGCAGCGGAAGCGCGGCTGCCGTTCACGGCGGTTACACTGCGGTGTCCGTGATGGCGAACACCGATCCGGTCTGCGACTGTCCCGAGGTTGCCCTCTACATGTGCTCCGAAGCGGAGAAGGCGGGGTTGGTTGATCTATACCCGATTGGGGCGATTACCCGGGGTCTGGCTGGAGACGAACTGTCCGACATGGAGAGACTGGCCCCGCACGTGTGGGCGTTCTCCGACGACGGATCCGGGGTGCAGCACACCGATGTGATCTTCCGAGCCTTCCAACGTGCCGTTGCTCTCGGACGTCCGATCGCGGAGCACTCTGAGTACCTCGGAGTCAACGATCCGGCCTTGGCTGAGGAGCTGATGGTGAACCGCGACACGTTCCTCTCCCGGCGGATCGGCGCCGCGCTCCACGTCGAGCACGTGAGCTCCGCCGGCTCGATCGAGCTGATCGCCGCGGCGAAGAGGGCCGGAGCGAGGGTGACATGCGAGGTTACCCCGCACCATTTGTGCCTCGAACCGGGCTACACCGTCAACCCTCCGCTCGTCGCTGAAAAGACGCGGGACCGTCTTGTTACTGCCCTCGCTTCCGGGGAGATCGACGCCGTCGGTACCGATCACGCGCCGCATACCGCGGGAGACAAGGAGAAAGGTGCACGTGGAATCTCCGGGATCGAGACTGCCTTTTCACTCCTTTACACCCAGTTGGTGCGTCTAGGAAGGTTGGATCTCCAGACGCTCGTCCGCGCAATGGCAGCTCAGCCAGCACGGATCATCGGACTGAACAAGGGATCGCTCGAGGTCGGCTGTGGCGGGGATGTAGTGCTAATCGAAGAGGACGAGGAGTTCACCGTTACAGAGGATTGGCTCTTATCGCGCGGGAAGAATTCTCCGCTTATTGGGGAAAGGCTGTGGGGGAAGGTGTGGGCGACCGTCCGGCGGGGAGAGGTTGTTCACCTGGACGGGAAGGTACGTGGGACGGACTTTGATGATTATCGATCGGTTGTTTGACGCGGTTGAAAAGCGGGGACCGGTCTGCGTGGGTCTCGATACGTCTCCGCAGATCTTACCGGCATCGCTTATTGCAAGGCTTCCACCAGCGCGGGCGGCACTTGCGTTTAACCGGGAGGTGATCGACGCTACCGTCGATATCTGTGCCTGTTTCAAGCTGCAGATCGCTCATTATGAGGCGTTGGGAGTGGACGGGCTTGCTTGTTACCGGGATACGGTCGCCTACGCGCACGACAAGGAGGCTATCGTTATCGGGGACGTAAAACGGGGAGACATCGCCTCAACCGGCGAGATGTATGCCCGTGCCCACCTAGCGGGAGAGTTCGCAGTAGACATGATCACCGTGAACCCGTACATGGGGCGCGACGCGATCCTCCCGTACCTCTCGTATTTAGAGAATGGAGATAAGGGGATATTCGTCCTCATCAGGACATCGAACCCGTCGGCGCAAGACTTCCAGGAGATCACGTGTAGTGGTTGGCCACTCTTTCTGCGGGTCGCGCACGCGGTCGAGGAATGGGGTAAGGACTACAGAGGCAGCTCGAGCTACACTGCGATCGGCGGGGTGGTTGGAGCGACCGGGCCAGAGCAGCTCGCCGCGGTGCGGGCAGAGTCTCCTTCAGTCTTCTTCCTTGTGCCTGGATACGGAGCGCAAGGAGCGGGGGGTAGGGACGTCGCCCCGGCGTTCCAGGACGGGAACGGCGCAGTGGTAAACGCATCCCGCTCGATCATCGGCGCCCACCGAGGACAGACCGACGGTGCCCGACGCTACGCACACTACGCCCGTACTGCGACACTTACGATGCGGGAGGACATCATACAGTGCCAGGAACGATAGAGACTGAAGGGGCGCTGGTATTCTCCAACGCGCGCGTGGGAGATGGAGTCTTCCTTCTGAAAGTGGAGGGCGACTACTCGGCTGTTCCAGGACAGTTCTACATGCTGCGCGCCTGGGAACGGGATCCCCTCTTCTCCCGTCCGCTCAGCGTCTTCGACATAGACGAAGAAGGGATCTCGTTCCTGTACGCAGTGCGTGGCCGGGGGACGGAGCGCTTCAGCCACCTTACCCCCGGGGATGTGATTACGCTCACAGGGCCGCTCGGGAACGGCTGGGAGCGCCGTGTTGGGCGCTTCGCACTCGTTGGTGGTGGGGTCGGAATTGCCCCTCTTTACTACGCGGCGAAGGTCTTTGGGGACACCGACGTCTACCTCGGGTTTGCGGACATGCCGTATCTGGTGGATGAATTCGCTCGGGTTGGGCGGGTGCACGTTGCATCGGAGACTGGGGCGAGTGGTACCTTGGGGCTAGTGACTGCTATCTTCGATCCGTCCGGTTACGATGCATGTTACGCCTGCGGTCCGCGCCCGATGCTTTCCGCGCTTGACCGAATCTGCCGCAGTAGTGAAGTTCCGCTTTTCGTCTCTATTGAGGAGCGAATGGCGTGCGGTGTGGGGGCGTGCCTCGGTTGTGCGGTCAAAACGATACATGGGTACGCACGCGTCTGCCGGGATGGTCCGGTCTTCCATTCCTCGGAGGTGGTGTGGGATGAGTGAGACGGAAGTTGTCGTTGGCGGGCTGAGGCTAAAAAACCCGGTAATCGCGGCGTCAGGGACGTTCGGATTCGGGGCCGAGTACGGGGAAATTTACGATACGTCTCGGCTGGGGGCTATCTGCACAAAAGGGCTCACCCTGCACCCGCGGGAGGGAAACCCGCCGCCGCGGCTGTGGGAGACTGCGTGTGGTCTGCTCAACTCGATTGGCCTGCAGAACCCGGGGATCGATGCCTTTATCCGCGAAGAACTTCCCCGCATGAAAGACCAGGCGATCACGGTGATCGCCAACGTGTGGGCGAACAACATTGATGAATACGCGGTAGCAGCTGAACGTCTTTCCAAATCGTCGATTGATGCAATCGAACTAAACATCTCCTGCCCAAACGTATCCGGGAAAGGACTCTTGGGAGAGGACGCGGCTGAGACGGCACGGGTGGTGCAGCAGACACGGCGGGCCTGCGACAAGCCGCTATGGATCAAGCTTCCGCCCGCTGGAGGAATTGCCATTGCTCGCGCAGCCCAGGAGGCAGGTGCGGACGCGATATGCGCGGTGAATACGTTCCGCGCGATGGCGATTGACAGTAACACTGGACGGCCAGTCTTCACCAACGTGGTCGCAGGACTGTCCGGTCCGGCGATAAAGCCGATTGCCCTTAGAATTGTGTACGAGCTTGCCGCCGAGCTGACGATTCCAGTGATCGGGATCGGCGGGATTGCCGACTGGCGGGACGCTCTCGAGTTCATCATGGCCGGGGCATACGCGGTTCAGGTGGGCACAGCAAACTTTGTTGACCCGCTTGCCTCGGTGAAGATCGTCGCCGGGTTAGAGGGATACATGAGCGAGAAGAATATCAATGACTGGGAGATGATTCGGGGAAGTGCTCAGCAATAAGGAAGTTGAGAAACTGTTAATATCGGTAGGGGCGGTGCTCGATGGGCACTTCCTCTTATCATCCGGGAAGCACGCTCCCCGCTACGTGCAATGCGCCAAGCTTCTCCAACATCCCGAGCTAGCGAAACGGGTGGCAGACTTACTGGCAAGACAAATGGACCAGTTCGAGAAAAGCGATGCGGTGATCGGTCCAGCCCTTGGTGGGATTGTCATTGCTTACGAACTTGCGCGTGCATTGGGAGTACGTGGGATGTTTTCCGAGCGGGACCCGGAGGGGAGAATGACCCTGCGGCGCGGATTTGAGATTGCCCCTGGCGAACGGATTCTAGTCGTTGAGGATGTGGTTACCACCGGTGGGTCGTCGATCGAGGTAGCGCGGTTGGTGAAAGAGCACGGAGGTATCCCGGTCGGGATTGCTTGTATCGTCGATCGTCGGATGGAAGGGGCCGAGCTTCCTCTTCCAGTGATTGGGGCAGTGCGAATGCAGATCCCGGTCTACCCACCGGACAACTGTCCGCTCTGCCGCCGCGGGATCCCGTACGCTAAACCCGGCAGCAAAGCCAAACATCTCCTGGCAGGCAAGCAACAGCCTGGAGAGCTAGGCTAAATGCGCAGCGCGCTTCGTTGGGCAGGCTCTTGTACACGCACAATCTGTCTCATCGCTTGAAGCCCTTTATATATCCACACTTGCAAGATCCGTGTGCGAATGCACTATCGAACGCCTGCAAAGGGGGTGTACACAAAAGGGTCCTACATGCAATCGATCGTGAATATATGCCTCAAACCCAATTGCCCGCCCAAGCACGCGCTTGACAACGCACACGATCTGTGTTACGGTAAAGATCGTTATGAATAGCAGAAAAGGGATCTCACAAGTCACTACTAATGAAAGCTGCGCTTGCGGCTCCCGTTTCTTCGTTCGATTCGGCATGATGATGGTTGTGTCCACCTGATCTAGCGCTTGATAGCTAGGTAAAGGTGGGCATTGAGGACTACAGGATAATCCTGTGGTCTTTTTTTGTTATGTGGAGGTGATAGAATGATGTATACGTTTGTATCAAATACAGTAATACCATACTTCTAAAATTCAGGGGGTTAATGATGAAACGAAGCATTGCATTGTTTATTATTGGGTTGATTGTTGGCGTCGGCCTTGTTGGTACTGCAGGAGATACGATAAATATCGGGGCGTTGGTGCCACTCACTGGAGCGATCGCCCCGTATGGGCCGCCGATCCTGGATGGTGCCAAGCTGGCGGTTGAACAAATCAACGCTGCAGGCGGAGTCCTCGGTAAGAAACTCGAACTGGTTATACGTGATACAGCAAGTTCTCCCGACGTTGGCCGTGATGCAGCGAAGAAACTCGTAGAGCTCGATGGCGTCCCAGCGATCATCGGAGCCTACTCCAGTGGAGTGACACTCGCCGTCTCCTGCGTAAGCATACCATCCGATGTTGTCCTCGTCTCGCCGGTCTCCGTATCGGCTGCCATCGCTGCGCTGAACGATAACGACTATGTCTTCTGTACGATCGTATCGAACGAGGTGCAAGGAAGGGTGTTGGCACGACTAGCGCTCCTGCTTAACCACAGTACCGTATCGGTGATCTTCGTCAACAACGCCTACGGTAAAGATTTGGCCGATGGCTTCAAGAAGAACTTCGAGCAATTCGGAGGCAACGTTGCCTCCTTTGTGCCCTACGATCAGGACAAGCCATCGTATCGAAGCGAGGTGGAAAAGGCAATTGCAGGCAATCCCGATGCACTCTTGCTCATCTCCTACGCGATCGACGGCAGGAAGCAGATCGTAGAAGCGATAGAAGCAGGTTATCAAGGCAAGTTCCTATTTGGTTCAGCGATGGCGGGAAGTGAAGTGGCTCCTGGGCCAGGGTGCCTTTCGGCGAATGAACCTGGACCGATCGAGGGAGCATTCGGGACAGCGCCGGCTGGAACTGGCTTCAGAGTTGATCAGTTTGACGCTGACTTCAAGGCCAGATTTGGCTCGGTCAACTGCCCTCCGTTCTACTACCAGGCCTACGATGCCGTGATTGCAGTTGCCCTGGCGATCGAACACGCGGGAGAAGCGACGGGAGAGGCGATCCGCAACAACCTGCGCGCTGTGGCCAACCCATCGGGAGAGAAGGTCTACTACGGCGAGTGGGCAAAGGCAATCTCCCTGCTGCAGGCGGGGCGTGAGATTAACTACGAAGGGGTCTCCGGGGGTGTCGACTTCAATGCCACCGGCGGCGTAACGAGCAAGATCCTGATCTGGAAGGTTGAGGGCTGCCAGATTGTGCCCGTACTTACAGTATCCGGCTAAGTATCCTTTTTCTTCAGTTTATTGGGGTGGCTGTCGTGGCCACCCCTTTTTCTCAGGTCTTCCATCACGCCCTTCATAACTGCGGCATAACTGGGAATGGCTTGAGTGGTATTATGCTCACAAACTTCGCTCGGACGACGATCACTAACTGCACGATCTCCGAGAACGAAATGGACGGCATTGTACTTGCCGACACCGTCCAGGCAAGGATTACGGGGAACAGGATCGTTGGGAATGGGAAGTTTGGCATAGGGTTGTATCGCAAGGACTGCGATTATGAGTATGCGCCAAGGGAGTTCACCGGCCATATCTCTGGTAGCGGAAACTCCATCCTGGGCGCGACGAGCCGGGCGGGAGTAACTGGATGGCCCTCTGTCCAGCTATCCTGGTTATCCCTGGCCGAATGGGTTCTTGAAGGAATGAACGTAACTGGAACCTGACCTTGCCTCTTTGGCAAGCGACTGAATGCGTACTATGTCCTTAGTGCCTCAGCCACAGCCCTGATGTGTTCGGGAGTGCTTCCACAGCATCCTCCGAAGATCTTCACGTCGAGAGCGACGAACTTAAGAGCGTATTCCGCCATTACATTTGGGGTAATATCGTAGATTGATTCCCCGGACTCCACGTGTGGTAGACCGGCGTTCGGTTTGGCTAAGAGCGTCGCTTCAGGCACGGCCTCGCGCATCTTCTTTACAGCTTCTAGTGTTTCGCTCAGGCTGCGGCCGCAGTTGGCGCCGATCACATCGACACCGAGATCCCACAGTTTTACCGCTGCGGTCTCCGGGCTTACCCCCATCATTGTGTGACCGTGCGTGTCAAAGCTCATCGATACCAGGATTGGTAAGTTAGTAGCCTGACATGCTCCCTGTACAGCGGCGAGTGCTTCTTTAAGGTCGCTCATCGTTTCTATGAGGATAGCGTCTACTCCACCTTCCGCTAGAGTGCCAGCCTGTTCAGCGAAGGAGGCCTTAGCCTCCTCGATGGATAGACGCCCTAGGGGCTTCAACAGCATCCCGATGGGACCGATGTCTCCCAGAACGAAGGTACTCTCTCTTGCGGCCTTGCGTGCGAGTCTGGCTGCAGCCAGGTTGATCGCCCTCATGCTATCGCCCAACCTTGTTTTCTCTAATCGCAGGCGGGTGCCACCAAAGGTATTGGTGAGGATAAGGTCGGAGCCGGCTTCCACGTACGCCTGATGCATAACGTGGATAGCCTCAGGGTTCTCCAGGTTCCAACGTTCAGGCGAAACGCCCGGCGGCAATCCAGCGGCTTGTAGAATCGTACCGGTTGCGCCATCGGCGATAAGGACGCCTCGTTCAGATAAACGGTCTTTTAAGCATATCATCGTATGATCATCCCGGCCTCGCGACCGGATACGAGCTTAAGGATCTCATCGGCGTTGGCTTCGGTAGACGAGCTTTCAGAGATAGTCACTTTTTGCTCGGTTTCAGCTTGGTGAGGTGCCCTGCGGCAAGGAGATCCTTCGTTTTCTCTTGCAGGTGGAACTTCTGGATCTTCCCGGACTGGGTCATCGGAAACTCATCGACGATCGCCACGTAGCGGGGGACCTTGAAGTTCGCGATCTCCCCGGCGCAGTAATCGACGATCTCCTGCGAGTCGATCGTCATTCCTTCGCGAGGAATGATGTAGGCAACGGCAACCTCTCCCATCACCTTGTCAGGGATGCCG
>JAYEFP010000051.1:0-2955 GCA_034715975.1 Candidatus Bipolaricaulota bacterium
GAATACATCCGCAACGGCATCCACGAAGCTCAAGAATGAAATCAAGTGCTTTGTTCTTTGACTCCTCGGGGGGGTGTAGTAAACAGAACCAGCTACTGCACCCCCCAAGTGCGCTTCGTGTCCTTCGTGGTGAAACAGTCGACTCTGTGAGAGCCTTGGCGCTTGACCCTTTGTCTTTAGTGACCCACTCCAAACAACAAGGAACCTCTTTACCACGCTTCAAATAGTGAACAGGTGAATCACGCCCATGCTTGCGAGAAGGACTACCACCCCAGCAATAAGCACACCGGTGGAAATTAGGAAGAAGGCCTTTTTCGTTGGCACACCGAATATCACAGCAGCGATCGCTCCGGTCCATGCTCCCGTGGCAGGAAGAGGTATCGCTACAAGCAGGATCAAGCCAATCGGCCCGTAACGAGCGATGAGCTCACCCTTCCGCCTTGCTCGTGAGAATATCTTGGTCAACAAACGATCAAACAGAGGGAATTTCCGAAGCGCACCCTCTCCCTCTTTGAGCAGGAGAAGAAGTGGCAAAACAGGAAGAAGGTTTCCAATGATGGCGAGCATAATCGCTACAAATGGTGGAAACCCAAAAGAAAGGGCAAGCGGAATCCCTCCGCGTAGCTCACTTACAGGAGCAGCAGACAGGGCAAGGACGGAGAGAACGCGTACGATAATCATGATATTCAGTATACCACGTGCACCTTCATGGTAGTATCAAAGCCTTGCCACTATAATCGCAAGAAAGGAGGTGGGGCAGGATGAAACTATACAACACCCTCACTCGAGAGCAACAGGAGTTCGTGCCACAAGATGGAAAGACTGTGAGGATGTACGTCTGTGGTCCCACCGTCTACGATCACCTGCACATCGGGAACGTCCGCCCGGTGATTGTCTTTGACACGTTGCGCAAGTACTTCGAGCGATTCCACGGCTGGGATGTAATCTACGTGCAGAACGTCACCGATGTTGACGACAAGCTGATCAACCGCTCTATCGAGAGCGGCGAGCCTGTGAGCGGGATCGCTGCTCGGTACACGCAGTCCTACTTCAATCTTCTCATGCAGTTGGGAGCGGAGACGCCATCACACAGCCCGCGCGCGACGGAGTTTGTCCCTGAAATGATCGAACTCATCGAAGCCCTCATCGAGAAGGGATTAGCGTATGAGACCGATGGTGACGTTTACTATCGTGTCTCCGCTTTTCCCGAATACGGCAAGCTCTCCGGGCGCAAGATCGACGACCTGCGGGTGGGGGCACGGATCGCCGCATCGGAGAAGAAGGAGAATCCACTCGACTTCACTCTGTGGAAGAGGTCCAAGCCAGGCGAGCCAAAGTGGGACTCTCCCTGGGGGGAAGGGCGCCCCGGTTGGCACACCGAGTGCGTCGTTCTATCGCGCCACTACCTCGGTGAGACGCTCGACATTCACGGCGGTGGAAACGACCTCATTTTTCCCCATCACGAAAATGAGATCGCCCAAGCGGAGGGACTAACTGGAAAGACGTTCGCCCGCTTCTGGCTACACAGCGGGATGCTCATGTTCCATGGAGAGAAGATGTCAAAATCCCTTGGAAACTTCGCCTACGCCCACGATGTAATAGATGAATTCGGCGCAGAGACGGTGCGCTACTTCTACCTGTCACGGCATTACCGGAAGCCGCTCGATTATTCCACCGATGGCCTCGTGGCAGCGCGCGTTGCCGTTACGCGTATCCAGACGCTGATCGATGAGGTGACGAGTGAGCTTTCAAGCGGGAGCAGCAACGACACCAACGAGCAGGGCCGTGAGTTCGTCGCCTCGTTGAAACCGTTGCGCGAGCGCTACGTGGCGGAGATGGACTCCGACATGAACACCGTTGGTGCGATCGCCGCGATCCAGGACATCGTCTCCGAGACGAACAGGTTTCGCGCCACTGCCACGGGTGATGCGCGGCTGGCTCTCTCCGGTGCGATCTCCCTCATTCGTGAGCTTGGCTATCCGTTAGGGCTGTTCCAAGAGACGGAGACCATATCCACCAAGGGGATCGAGGATGATTTGATTCGTCTATTGATCGACCTGCGGGCCGAGCTACGCGAGAAGAAAGAATTTGCTCTCTCAGATAGCATTCGGGATCGGCTGACAGAACTTGGCATCACCCTCAAGGACACCGCGCGTGGAACAATCTGGACGAATTGAGAGATCGGAGGATTGAATGATCGGGAGATTGAGAGATTAAGAAGTCAAGTCGCTCAATCTCTCACTCCTTAAGTCGCTCAATCACTCAATCACTCAATCTTGCCCCCCCGCTTGCCTTCTGTAGCGAGCAGCTTGCCCTGTCAAGTTGCATTCAACAGCGATCTCGGGCGTTGAGAGCATATCATTGTGAGAGCTCATGCAGTCAGCACGAATAGCAAGCTGATCTGCCCGCGGCGAATCTCCGCTTACTTGCACTCCCTCTTTGTGGTTTCACCACGGACCGCTTGACATGTTAGCTTGGTAGAGCTATTCTTCTGTTGTCGGTTCTCCGACCCGTTCTTCCTACGGACAAGTCTAGGGAAGGCGGGCGATAGGGTGTAGTTGGAAACGGTTGCGCCTTCCGTGATTGAAAAGGGGAGCGAAGGCATGACTATTTGTCTGTTGTTTCTTCCCTCTATTCATGTTCACTACCGGAAGGTACTACCTGATTTAAGGAGGCGTTATTGTGAGTAGAATGGTAGCACAAGAGTTCCTTAGCATAATTCTTTCTTTATTGGTGTCAGTTTTCGCGGGCAGCAAGACTCTCGGCAATACCTTCATTGGAAGAGATTATTGCCTTTCACTTGGGTAGATTGATTGTGCCTTTGGAACGTCTGACACACGCGCTTGAGGAGATTCGCCAGCGAACGAACGTGATGATGTCTGCCGACTGTTGCGTTATTGATCGGCTGCTGCTTCCGGATTACACAGAATGGAACATCCGCTTTGCGTGCAATAC
>JAYEFP010000052.1:0-2954 GCA_034715975.1 Candidatus Bipolaricaulota bacterium
CAGACACTCACAGGCAGGGCTAAGATCGCCAAGAACAGCTTTTTCTCTTTCTCTTCTCTCATGTAGTTGCTTCCCTTAGCGTACTTAGCGTTCTTTGCGTGAGATATGCTTTTTAGTTCCGCGTTCCGACTTCCGTGTTCTTCCTCACGCCCGCTCGCATGTGCTCGCTCAAGGCCTGCCTGCATACGGACACTCACAGGCAGGGCCAAGATCGCCAAGGACAGCCCGTACTGAACGTAGAACGGGGAACGCGGAACTAAAAAGACCATACTCCCGCAGAGGCCTGTCTGCGTCCGAAGGACAGGCAGGCACAGAGGCGCAGAGAAAAACCAAGAATTAATAAGTGTTTAAAGGCTTTAAGAAGCTGTTCTCAGCGCCCCTGCGTCTCTGCGGGAGACAGGCTTTTCTCACGCCCGCTCACTGTCGTTCACTTAAGACCTGTCTGCGTGCGGACACGCACAGGCAGGCGCAGAGACCGCTAAGAAATGCCTTTACTTATTGTCCTCAATGCGTTGCTTTCCTCTGCGTCTCAGCGCCTGCCTGTATCGGCGAGGCAGACAGGCCTCTGCGAGAGATGCTTTTCTGTTCCACGTTTTGCATTCAGCCCGGTGCGTCTTTGCGAGAGGCACAAGCCTTTTCTCTCGCCCGTTCGCTGTCTAGCAATGTAACAGACCCCAGTGGAGTAGGATTCCACAGGGCAGGCAAACTACACACGTTTCAGCAGTAAGAAGCTCTAAGGGCTAATGGGTTAAGACGTCTTTTCTTCTCTCTCATCACGCATCACTGCATTCCTGCGTCTTTGCGAGAGACGACCTATTCTCTGTCTCAAGTTACCCACTCGACATGCCGAGGAGCCACTTATTCCTTGAGGTAGCGGCCGAACCAATCGCTGATCTGCTCAAGGCGAGCAATGCGTCGATCTGTCCGTCCGCCGCGTGACAGGCCGTGGGGTTCGTCCGGGAAGCGGACCATCTTCGTGTCCACTCCCAGGCGCTTTAGTCCAACGAAAACCTGCTCCCCTTGTTCGATCGGACAGCGCATGTCATTCTCGCTGTGGATGACCAAGGTAGGCGTCTTGGCGTTTCCGATGTATCTGATCGGCGATTGCCGCCAGTAGTTCTCCATATCCTCCCACGGAGGGATGTTCCCAAACTCCTCCTGAAACGCCCAGTTGAAGTCGCTTGACCCATACATGCTGATCAGGTTGCTTACGCTGCGCTGCGTGACCGCGGCAGCGAATCGATCGGTGTGTCCGATGATCCAATTTGTCATGTACCCGCCGTAACTTCCCCCGGTGACGCCCATTCGATCACGGTCGATGTACGGTCGCTGACTGACGTAGTCCACCCAAGCCATCAGGTCATCGTAATCCGCGCCACCCCAATCGTTCCAGATCGCCTTCGAGTGTTCCTCGCCATATCCCTGCCCGCCGCGGGGATTACAGAAGTAGACGACATTCCCCTGCGCTGCCAGGTAGTAGAACTCATGCATGAAGAAGTTGCCGTACTGCACGCGCGGACCGCCGTGTATTTCCAGGACCGACGCATACTTCTTCCCCGGGTCAAAGCCCGGTGGGGTGATGATCCATCCCTGAACATCATTCTCATCGGCTCCCTTGAACCAAACTTCTTCAATCTCGCCAAGGTCGATCTCGTTGAGAAGATCAGCGTTGACTCGTGTCAGCTTTCTCTCGTTTCCGCCTATCATATCTCGCAAGAACACCTGCCCCGGATCCTTCATGTCACCGTGGAAGTAGACGAGCCGTTCCTGCTCCCGGTCAAAGGAGAAAACGCCAACAACGCCATCCCTGTCGATAACGTCGCTCACCACCCCGTCGAGAGTAGCTTTCTTGAGGACGGTGTTTCCATGATATGCAACCTGAAAGTAGATCTCATCACCATTCTTCGACCACGTGGGCGTGACCTGTGGTAGGCTTCCCATGTCGTTGATTGTCCAGGGAGACACATCAAAGTCATGCGCACAGGTGACGCACCGTGCTTCGCCCTCGCCATTTGCAGGCACCACCCACAGGCGCGTGTTCTTCCACCCTTCTCCCTTACCCTCGTGGCCGTAGTAAGCGATGTCGCGTCCATCCGAAGAGAACGACGGGCTGGACTTCGGCCCGATCGGCGCAGGCAAACGCCTTATCTCTCCACCACTCGCAGGGAGCACGTAGAGATCGATTGCATCCGGGTCGAGATCGGGATCGTCCGCGCGGTTGGAACAGAAGACGATCTTTTCTCCATCGGGAGACCAGGCCGGATCCCACTCGTCGAACACGTCGCCTTCAGTAATTTGCCGCAGTTCTCCGGTTTTCGCATCGACAACCCACAAGTGACGCCGTGCGTGAGGCAGGTATCCCACTCCGTCCTCCTTGTAGAAGACGCGTGTTATCTCGCGGCAGACTGCGCCCAGCTTCTTCTTCGCCTCATCTTCCTCTCGTTCGATCTCCTCAGGGTCTTTGGCACGGAACTGCAACAGCAGATGCGCCCCGTCAGGCGACCAGGAGAACGACTCGATTGTCCCCTTGAGGTCCGTCAGCCTCCTCGCCTCACCACCATCGATCGGAAGCAGATAAATCTGCGATTGTTTCTCATCCTCGCGGTTCGAGAGGAACGCAATCATCTTCCCATCCGGAGAGAAACGCGGGGCGGTATCGGACTGCTTGCCGTATGTGATCTGTCGCGGCTCACCATCTAGAAGTGAGACCGCCCACAGATGGGCGTATTTCTTCTCCGGCTTCTCATCGACTGAATGCTCGCAATACACAACCAGATCTCCGCATGGTGAGATCTGTGGCTGTGAGACTAGATGAAACAGGTACAAGTCATGTGCGGTCAGTAAACGACGCTGGTCTGTTGACATGCTACCTCCAAGATTCCTTATCGATTGATTCTCCACCATGATCCACGAAGACAATCCATTGTACGACGAACGCTCGTTCGCGCACAGGC
>JAYEFP010000053.1:0-2945 GCA_034715975.1 Candidatus Bipolaricaulota bacterium
TGATGGTGCTTGGTGGAATCGTCGGCGCGATCGTCATCCCGCCCATCTCCGATCGGATGCGGCATCGTGTGCCGTTCATAGTCCTAGCCCTTGTCGGCGCGATTCCCGGCCTCATTGGCGTAACATTTGCGTCTGGTTATCCGCTTCTACTTGCCTCGGCGTTCGTGCTCGGCGCTTTCCTTCTGAGCTCTGGTCCTCTCGGATTTCAATATGCAGCCGAGATCACCTATCCTGTGCCGGAGGGGACATCGAATGGTCTCCTCTTACTTGCCGGGCAGGTGTCTGGAATCGCGTTCATCATCGGTATGGACGCCCTCAAGTCACCGGCGACCGGGTCGATGACGACCTTGCTTCTTATCCTCATTGCCCTGATGGTGGTGTGTCTTATCCTCGCCACGCGATTGCATGAATCTGATCTGATCAGGGATGCATGAGAGCATTCACCACGAAGAGCACGAAGGACACGAAGAATTGAGTTTGATGAGTCGTAGAATCGAGTGATCAGCCATGCGCTTGAAGTGCACCTGGGACTGGCCCCAGGCTTGCTGAACTCGGCTTGTGAGAAGCGCCTTGCGCATGAACTTACGCTGCCTGACGTTCGTTTCTAACTGCAGAATCTGCTGGCGGTGGAGTACACGAGTGTGCACCTGGACTGCGGCATCGTGTGGGCGTGCTGGTAGAAGATGAGCTGATCATCTCGGGGAGTGCAGTAAATAGGACCGGCTACTACATTCCCCAAGTTCAGGAGTGTCGAGCAGCTCATGGGCATCCACGAGGCACAGTCACTGCCCCATGTACGACTAGAGAAGCTGAAGCTCGAACTCCCGATCAATTCCAGCGTCACCAAACCGGAGAGAGAGATCAACCGCTTCGTTCTTTGAGTCCTTCGCGCTCTTCGTGTCCTTCGTGGTGAGGCGATTTCGTGCCTCAGCGAGTTGATCGTGCTAGTCGAGGTTGCGGTTGAATCCCCTACAGGGGTTCATTCCCCGCCCCTTGGGGCGTGCTTCTTGCAAAGCCTCTTGATACACCGTCCGCTTGCGGCGGGGTAGTTCATTTCCCCACTTCTGACAGCGAAGAGTCACAGAAGGTCGGGTACATTGTCATCCGTGACAGTGTTCCCAATGAACCCTGATCTCTTCGTATTGCGTCCGTGAAGGTAGTTTTTCGGCAGGCACGCCGATTGGGATGAGCGCGAACCCGAATACGTCATCAGGAAGTCCAGCCACGGAATGGACGGCTGCCTCGCGATCGCCGATCAATCCGCACCATGTGGCGCCGAGCCCGGTATTGGCGGCGGCGAGGAGCAGGTTTTCGGTTGCTGCGGCCATGTCCTGATCGAACCACTTGTATCCTTCCTTCTTGCCGAATGGGATGATCACTGCCCCGGCATCGACTCCGAATTTAGCGTAAGGATGCGCTCGGCATATCGCGGCGATGCGCTCCTTCTCCGTGATGACGAGGAACTGCCATGGGCGAGTGTTGTTCGCCGATGGCGCGGCCATCGCCGCCTTGAGGATTGTCTCCAGCGCCTCGCGAGGAACGGGCTCTCCGGTGAATTTGCGAATCGATCTACGCTTCGTGATGAACTCCAGTACTCTCTCGCTCATGAAATCCCTCCTTTGTATTTGCGGTGCGTGACGCTCTACACAACGACGATTCTGAATGCTAACGCCTTTGACCCTGGAATTTGCGTCACTCTCACAGGTGTGAATGACAATACGATGAGGCCTGTTTGTAGCATTGCCAATATCTGCCTTCTTCTCATGGTAGGCATCTCCCTTAACAACTGCGTGCTATCAGCCGCAAGACAGAGTGTAGAATCGCCATCGTGTCTTCCGCAATAGTGTCAGAAAGGCAGGTTCTTGGCTTTCGCATGATCCATTTTCCGTGAGGAATATCAAATGCATCAGAAAAGCGGGTGTGTCCACCGCATGATGCGGATCTGGTGCGTAGCTCCCTCTGCAGCAATTGCGGCTGCGTAGCCGTGGGCAATGTTAAGGTCGTAGATCTTCCAAGAAGCGATGGCGTGCGGATCGATCGAGTCAGTCAGAAGGATGGCGCTCTGCTCCGGATCAACCGAAACGCGGAAGTTTCGGAGCCGATCAGCAATTCCGTCTCCGCGAGCCTTGACATAGGCCTCTTTGCGGGTCCAGGTGGTGAAGAAGGCGGCTGTACGTTGCTCTAAAGGTATGGCTTGAATCGCCTCGAACTCGCTGTTGGAGAAGAATCGTCTTGCTACAGCTTCGATAGATACGCTCAAGTCTATCTGTTCAATATCGATGCCCACCTCCGTCGAAAGAGCAAACCCTACTGCGGCCCATTCCCCAGAATGGGAAAGGTTGAATCGAAGACGCTGCTCGCCTCCGCCACCCTTCAGGAAGGGCTTTCCCTTCTCTGTGTGACCGAAGGATATGTCTCGTGGACTCAGCGCCATGTAATCCGCGAGCAGTTCACGCAAGACACCATGTGCAACGATGTATCTAGACCGATCCCGTTCTTGGCGATACCGATTCGCGCGCCGAATTTCATCTATGGAGAGATGTTCTTCAAGCATGCGCATAACATCCTCGGATTGATTCAGGAGTATGCGCCACACATGGAGAGCATCGGCAGTCAGATCGCCCAGCAGAGCACTCACGGTTGCTGTTCCCTGTCACCGGAAGCAATTAGATTGTCGTGCGTCAAAGGCACGCGTTTCGGGGCCGACGTAGTTCCTGAGGTATACAGGATCAAGGCGACATCGTCACCCGCTGGCCTGCCATCGCTTGTTATGTCTTCCGTATCGCGCTCGAACCGCGCATCACGTGAGAGAAACGGATACTCGATGATCTTCACACCGGATTCTTCCGCTGCGGCGAATGCAGCTGAGTTCAGTCCTCTGTCAATGACGAGGCTACTTGCGTTAAGGTCCCGGAAGCAGTAGATAAAATCAGTTCGGGTGAGAT
>JAYEFP010000054.1:0-2942 GCA_034715975.1 Candidatus Bipolaricaulota bacterium
AGGGATGAAGATTGGGCTCCTGATCAACTTCAATGTCACGAAGCTCAAGAATGGAATCAAGCGCTTTATCCTTTGACTCCTCGGGGGGGTGTAGTAAACAGGGCCAGCTACTATACCCCCCAAGTGCTCTTCGTGCCTGCCTGTCCTTCGGACGCAGACAGGTCCTTCGTGGTGAATAAGTCCACTCTTCGATCAGGAGATTGAGTGACTTAACTGCCCAATCCATCAATCATCCGATCATCCGATCTCCCAATCACTCAATTCCTCCACTCTTCTTCGAGCTCATCGAGCGTATCGCTCGCGATCGCTTCGCGGATTCGCTCCATCAGACGCACGAGGAAGCGCAGGTTATGGATGGTCGCTAGGCGGTAGAAGGAGAACTCGCCGGCGCGGCACAGGTGACGCAGGTAGGCGCGTGAGTGATGTTGGCATGTAAAGCAATCGCACGTCTCATCGATCGGGCGCGAATCATCGGCGAAACGTGCATTCCTTAAGTTGATCCTGTGTCTGGGTTCACCTTTCAAGAAGACCGTTCCGTTTCTGGCAATGCGCGTTGCCGCAGCACAGTCGAAAGTATCAACCCCACGACGAACACCGGCAAAGATATCCTCGATCTCCCCAATCCCAAGCAGGTGGCGTACCTTATCATCCGGCAACAAGGGGATCGTCCAATCGAGTACACGGTGCATCTCTTCCTTGGACTTACCGAGTGACCCGCCAATGGCGAACCCGCCAAACGGCATTCCGCCGATGACCCGCGCGCTTTCCTTGCGCAGGTCCTCGTACGCACCACCCTGTACAATTCCGAACAGGATCTGATCGGGATTGGGGTACGCCTCGTCTCCGCCGGCTGAGGCGTTGAACGCATCGAGAGAGCGCTGCGCCCAGCGGTGTGTGCGCTCCATCGCGTTCTTGGTGTAGTCATAGTTGTGCAGCGGCGAGGTGCACTCATCGAGCACGAGGATGATGTCCGCCCCCAGTTTGCGCTCGATCTCGATTACCCCTTCGGGGGAGAAGAACTGGTTAGATCCGTCGATGATCGATTTGAACGAGGCTCCGTCCTCGGTCAGCTTAACGAGCGACTTCCCTTGACGGTAGTGATTGGCTGTGCGCGGCGTCCCCTCGCCTGGGAAGATCGAGGCGACCTTTCCCACCCCGTGCTCCTTCCCCGCTCCGAGGCTGAACACCTGAAAGCCCCCAGAGTCTGTCATCGTCGGCCCGGTCCAGCCGGAGAAAGCGTGCAGCCCACCTAGCTTAGCGATTGTATCTTCACCCGGACGCAGATGGAGGTGGTAGGTGTTGGAAATGACAATCTGCAGACCAACATCCCGTATAGCCTCTGGCTCAACCGCTTTCACACTAGCTCGCGTGGCAACGCCAACAAACGCAGGCGTGGACACCTTGCCATGTGCGGTTACAAGCGTCCCCGTGCGAGCGGGTGAATTCTTATGTTGATGATCTATTCGGAACATGTTGTGTTTGGGCAAGATGTGTGATTCAACCCGCCAACTCCTTTGCTGGAAAGCTGCGCTGATGGTACAGGAAAGCTACGTGTGGATAAAGAGGCAACTTTGTTCTGGCAGCAGAGATGAATGGGGGGGGTTCACCCCTGAGCAGAGAAGAGGTGCTCTTCGTGGCGCATTCTCGGTGGCTTCTATCCGGGCCTAACTCCAAAGTTACCCGCTGAAAACGTTGAAGAGCCTCTTTCTTCTTGTGTAACGTGGAGCGGATGAGCTTCGCGCTGCTTCCCGACCAGTCACCGCGTCTATCGCCATGTCTACTCGACCCGCTGGTCCTACGATCAGCCCCCTACCGTGAGAGCACGATGTCGATCCCGAGGAGCAGAGATCAAGCTTGGCGTTGGGTAGAGCACCCGTGCGCTCCTTGAGCGCAGACTTGTCCAAAGTGATAACTTGAGACACGTTCGCCACCGAGTCCTTCGGAAGCCCCGTGGCGCGGGCATCCAACAAAACGTTGCCTGGCGCATCTGCCCAGCGCACGTTGCTCGTCAATGGGACACAGACGACTGTCGATATCTTGCTGCGGTTGAAGGAGTTACCTTGCACAATGATCACCGGCCGGCGATAGACCGGCTCCGATCCGATAGGCTTCCCGAGGTCTGCCCACCACACCTCCCCTGCGCGATCACCATTCGGAGTGCTCGAAGGTGCTGCAAGCGGCCCTGGTCGCGAAGTCACTCTCCACGCCAAGTTCATCTACGAGCATATCTAGAGACTGACTGACCTGGCTAGATGAGTGCCTGGCGACGTACTCACGCACAGCACGGCTGTAGAGTTCGCTGCGTGACGTATTCAACCGCCGAGCCAACTGATCAGCCTCAGCGAAGATGTCATCTGGTATCGAGATCGCGGTCTTCATACCATTAATATAACGTCTTGATCATGATGTGCAAGACGCGCGGGCTAAATCCGTAGAACGGTTGGCATCAGCGGCCGGTGTTTGCCCGTCCACTGGAATGATTTTCATAGCAGAGCCAGCTCAATCCCTAGTCGCAATCGAAGCTAAAAGTGGACGAGTTCGCAAACCCCTTTCGGGGATGACCGAGCTCGACAAGAAATTCCATCCGACCCGGAAGCTGCTTGTGGAAGGTAAGGGGGGGATGTCCCGTTAATTGTTAAACCTGACGTTCACATGGCCTCCGTTGATCACCTACCCAATCCTACCACTAAGCTATCTGCTGTGTCAACACCGGTGTGTATGAATCACGGGACATAGCAGTTCCTACCACCTGTTCACCATAATTATCCGCTACTAACTGACCTGCCCCCTGAAGCCAGTCTGGCAGTTCTTCCTGCAGTGCCTTCAGGCTCTTCTCATCCTCTCTCATCGCTAAGTGATCAACGAGCACCGACAAGTCCCTGTAATGGGACAGACGATGGTATCCTTCCTCCGCCGTTAGTAACCCTGTCGCTAAGAAACGC
>JAYEFP010000055.1:0-10596 GCA_034715975.1 Candidatus Bipolaricaulota bacterium
TTCGGGGAGGAAGAAGTTAGCATAGATCACGGTGAATATGTAGAAGCCGTTTCCAATCCATTGGCTGCCCCCCGTCAGATAGACAAACAGCGTGATGATCACGGCTTCAGCGATGAAGTACCCAGCGTGAATCCAGTGAATTACCGCTTCGCTGTTCTGACGTTTCAGGAGATATTGAAACGGAAACGTTATCAAGAACCAGGCAAATGGAGCGTAGAACAGGGGATTGAACCAACTGATGCCCGCCATCGGGATAACGATCAGCGCAACCGCAGCGAATGCACCCAGCGTGATCCGCCGGGCAAGGATCGTCTTTAAGATGGTGTGTTTCAGCTCCGGGAACGTCCCGTTTTCCCTTGCCACAGTACTCTACTTCAACTTCGGTGGCAGAACGATCTTGCCGAAGTTCTTCTCATAACGCTGGATGTTCTCTCCGATCGCTTGATACAACCGCTTCATGTGTCCCGGATTGAGGATCATCCGCGAGGCGAGGAGCGCCTGATCAGCCTTGGCCGTCTGCGACTGTGGGTCGATGAACAGAAAATCGACCACAAACTCCTCCTTGCGGTGTGAAATTAGGGCAAGATTGGAATAGGTTCCGCGACGGGTCTCGTTATCAGCTGTAATCTGCATTTCTCTATTAGACATCTTCTCTTCACCACCTTGTTAGATTGATGGTGATGGTAGCTCGCGATCTATCCCATAGCAACTGTGCGAACCCGCAAAGCGGTAATGTGTAATGTGTAACGAGTAATGAGAGCAGCCGAGCGAGGCCGATGCTGTGGGCTGATAGCTCTTCCACATGCAGCAATAGCGTCGGAGACTCCAGTTGAATAGAATTCCACGGGGCAGGCAGGGCCAACGCTACACAATCCGCCTTTCGTACGCTCTTATTGGTTGAGGAAGCGGTTGAAGAAACGCTCGATCGTGTCTCGGTGATAACCGGGGACAAGAACGTGGTGATTTCCTAGCGGAGACAAGAGGAGGGGCTCGAGCGATCCGTCGATGGACAGAGTCACCTGGGTGCGGCAAAGATTCTCACGCATAAGCGATCCCGTGATTTTGCACTCACGCACGAAGAGGCGGTTCAGTCTGTCCCCGCCAAGGCGAAAGAGGGTACACGGACCAGGCGGGATCTGCGCGGCAATGCCCACCCCAATACTCGATTCGAAGTGACTGCGAATGATAAATCCCGTTGAGAGAGACAACGGACAGCTACAGTGAGCGATGATGAGGTTTCGCTCGGCGGTATCGATAGAGGCGATGTTGGCCATGAACGTGGCCCCACCGGTAAGGAGTGACCCCAGATACATCGAGAACATGGCTTGCATATCCCCCTCGCATCCGGCAATGATCTGCTCGTCGTTCAGACGGGAGAGGGCATAGCAACCCGTGTTGTTCAGCCGCTCCACCAAATCGAAGCAGCGGACAGTGCATGCCGAGAGGCGATACTTATCAACAATCGCGCGCAAGCCTTCGTAAATGGCGACACTCCCGCTTAGATCAGCCTTGCTGGGCTCTTTCACACTCGTTGCACTCTTGGTAAACTTTCCGACAGCGCTGCGGCTCGGCTTGTGCGCGGTAGATTGCTCGACCAATTCATCGATCGACACATTGACAAGATCGACGCCCATCTGGCCCTTCAGGAATGCACGATCGACATCACTTGCCACCAACCATTCAGAGGGATCTCCGATAATTCCGACACGACTGAAGCGTAGCGTCTCCCAGGCGGAGTTGATGCACACCTCCCGCTTGAGACCGGCAGCGATCTCCGCTGGAGTTCCAAAGAGGATCTCTCCAGTCCCTCCATCCTGGCGAATACGGGCAAGGATCTCGAGTGCTGCTGGGAGGGAATTCTGGCCGGGATGGGCGATGAGGATGATAGGAGAAGGCATCTGCGAGGCGACCTTCAGTACTTCACGTTCCACTCCCCCGGTAAGCACTAGAATAGCGGCGATTCCCTCGCCGGAGGGGAACGAAACCTCTTCCAGTGTTAGGTCTCCTGCTGCCGCAATATCGGCGATGATCCTCTGTTCTAAGCGGTCCATCTCCTGCTTCCCATGCAGTTGCGATGCCCGCGCAATGATTTCGATCTTGTTCATGGCACTAAGCGTATGCGGTTCCAAAGGGGAAATTGATGAAAGCTCCGACATCGATGTCGGACACCGATCACTAGCCCGTACTGCATTTGGAGACGCCAAAGGTGTCGAATAGGAGAGCTGGAATACAATCAGGTACGTGTCGAAAGTCATCACAGACGCACCTTGCCCGTGATGATTCGTGGATTACAATTGGTGTCATGACAAGACGTATCTTGCTTCTAGTAGTTGGTCTTTGCTTGTTGCCCGCCTTAAGTGTGCTTTCTTCCCCTGCGTCTGTTGGATCGACCTTCGCCGATACCTATTCCGCGTTTGCCCCGCTCTACACGTTGTACAAGTCCTACGCCAACTTCCTCTTCGCGGGGACAGAGATCGTTATCCCGCCCGACCTTGAACAGTCTTGCCCTCACTTGCAGGACAAGCTGAAAACGCTGCACATTGAAATCATCACGCAGACAGATTCCCAGCGGATCGAGCAGGTAACAAGGCTTGCTCACCTCCGCCAGACGACCAACACCTTCTGTGAAACATATCGAGAGACGATCTCAGCAATAGCCTCTCTCCCCGCGGCTGATCTTGACACGTTCAAACAAGCGGCAGACGACAGCCTGTTCGTCGCGATTTCGGATGAGAACAAGGAACTCGAGGGGCTCTTCTCATCGACGGTAGATACCTACAGCGGGCGTGAACAGTGGAAGTTCGCTGCTACGTTCTCCATACGGACGATTCTGGAACAAGGCAACCTCGTCAGGCTGGATTCGAGCCTGAGGGAAATCCTTCTCGGACCAGAGGATGATCCTTACGCTGCCGGTATCGTTCCGGCAAATGTTCTCCCACAGGTGGAGGAGCTTGCTGCACTTGCAGGGATTCATCTTGACGATATGAGGCAGCAGCGAGCCCTTTCTCTGGCGCACGAGGTATATCACTACTTGATGACGATACACTGATCCCAAAAGGGGCTGGGGAAGGTGGGCATGCTGCCAAGCACCCACCTTCCCGGGGTAAGAACCGTTGGCTGTTCTACGGCATCTTTTCAATCGGAGCTCGAAGAACAGTGTGCGGCTGTAGTGCTTTAGAAGAAAGGGATGGCATTGATTCTCGCCGCGCTCTCGACGACGACGATAACTGGTAAGGAGGTAGCAGACTTTTAGCTTTGGATTCGACACCCGGCTCTAAGCCCGCTCTGCTCATCTCTTGCTCCTTGTCTTTAGCTTGAAAAGAGGATATCTCCACGTAGATAATCGAGGGAGGGCAGAGGTCTTGTGCACATCGCGCCTTCAGTACACAAGAATGTGCCGCCGGTAAGGCGCCATTGGGTCAGATGTCCGTTATATTGCTTGTCGGGCTACCATCACTCTGCGGGAATGCGTGCGATTCGCCAGTAGTCTTGAACGGTCTGGATGAGGCGCTCGAAGTCCTTGGAGTCAACAGGTTTATTCATGTAGCTTGCAGCGCCGCTGTCGTAAGCCCTGATCATGTCCTGTTCCGCCACGGAGACTGTGAGGACAATTACCGGGATCCGTTTCAGCTTGTCGTCCTCTTTGATTTTCTCTAGCACCTCAAGACCATCAATTTTGGGAAGATTGAGATCGAGGAGGATCAAATCTGGCCGAGCAGCATCTTCATACTCGCTCTTGCGGCGCCACAGGAAGTCGATTGCTTCCTCCCCATCACGAGCAAAAGAGAGATCACACTTCATCTCGCTCTTACGCATGGCACGCTTGATGATGGCGATATCATCAGGATTGTCTTCAACGACAAGCACTTTCATCTTTTCTTGGCTAAGCATTGATCTCCACCTCTCTTCTGGCAACTGCCATGGGGATTGTAAAGTAGAACGTACTCCCTTTTCCAACCTCCGACTCTATCCAGATCTCTCCCTTATGTTCCTCGACGATCCGCTTACAGATCGCCAGCCCAGCGCCAGTACCCTCATAATCCTCTCTTGGGTTCAACTTTTCAAATATGGCGAAGATACGCTCTTGATAGCGCTCTTCGATCCCTACTCCATTATCATGCACGAAGAACGTGCACATACCGCTCTTCTTCGACTCTTTCAACCAACCGACATGCAGGGTAGGAAGCGCCTTATCATTATACTTGATCGCATTTGTGATCAGGTTGCTAAGAAGCTCAGCGATGCGGATCCTACTCCCTCGTACCGCGGGCATGTCGTCATCGATCTGCAGGTTGACCCCGTGCAGCCGCATCTCCAGGTCATCCTTGACTTCTTCCACTACCTTCTGCACATTCACCCGTTCGAACGACGCACGATCCATGTGAATGCTGGAGAGGTTTAACAGGTCGTTGATCAGTTCACGCATGCGTCCCGCTGCCCTCTTCATCCGCTGGAGATAGTCAACCCCTTCCTCGTCAAGCTTGTCCTGATAATCTTCAAGGAGGAACCCACTGAACGCCTCTACCGTGCGTGCGGGTTCCTTAAGGTCGTGGGAGACAACATGTGAAAACTGCTCAAGCTTCTCCATGCTCTTCTCAAGTTTCCTGGTCTTCTCCAGGAGGCCCTCTTCCAACTGCTTGATCTTGGTAATGTCTATGTAGTGATCGATCCGCCCGCCCTTGTAGCGCTCCGTCTCGACGGGGATAGAGCGGTATTCCAAGATGCGCTCCTCGCGTCCCATGCTTGGACGAACGTGGCACGTGTACGGGTCGATCCGTTCATGTGTCTTGATTGCCTGCTCGACACGTGTCCGCAGTTCCTGTGAATCCTCGAAGACGTTGACGTAGCGATCGAATGCGCGGCGAATATCTATCCCAATCAGCCGTTCACGATCTATCCCGAAGAACTGGCCGATCGTCTCGTTGGCCCACACCACCTGCTGCTTCTTATCCGAGATGATGATCCCCGAGTCGAGGGTATCCACCGCTTCTTCGATCAAGTAGCGGTAGCGTGCCTCAGTCTCCATGAGGCGCCGTTCTAGCTCCACTTGCCGTCGTAGATCGCTCGCGTCCATCACGCCTACGCGCTCGTTTACCCGCGTTGCGCGTAGCTCAACGGGGATTGTGTTCCGATCCTGCGAAATGAAGCGAAGCTTGACATCGCGAATCTCCCCCCGCTCGAAGAGGCGCAAGAGCTCCGCCTTCATCTGCTCGATATCATCAGGATGCACGTATTCGGACAACTGCAGGGTACGTTTTGTCGGATAGGCGATCACCGAGCGCGATGCCTCGTTTCTCTTGAGAATTGTCCCGTCTTTGTCGATGAAGTGGATGATATTCAGCGCTCCCTCGAAGATCTGGTCGTCAAACCGATCATCGAGCGTCTTGGCGCGGCGCCATCGCTCCTTCCTCGCCTCACGGTGCTGATTGGCAAACCCGATCCCTCCGCCAATGACGAGAGACATCGCCATAAACGCCAAGAACAAACCGGTTTCGTGCAGTTCGAGAATAAGGAACGGTACGGCCATTGCGCTTGTCGCCAGCGCGAGGATGATCCCTCCTCTCAGCTTTAGGCCTGTAGCAACAAGCATAAGCGGAACTGCAAGGGCAGCAAAGACAAGGCCTGCGGGGCGAAATCCCGAAACGAACAAAAGGATTACCGCCAGGATGGCCATGCCGTACGTAACGATGCTGATAACTATCTTCTCTGTTTGGTTCAGTCTGCTCGTCACTGGTCGCCTACCCTCGTCAACAGGGCGTACAAGCCCTCCGCTGGCAAAGACAAATGTCTGGAATAACTGTAGATACGTTGCGGGCAACTTGGAAGGACAGCGATCACCGCGGCAGGAGACCTTCTTCTCGCCCCCAAACACGTGCGTGTAACTTCTTAGATGATGAGGTTGGGATTGAGTTCGTTGGAGAACGGTTCCATTATCTTCTGCAAATATTCCTCGCGCAGGATCTTGATCTTGCGACTTTCAATCGCGATGATCTCGCGACTTTCGAGCTCACTCAATGTTCGGATTGCCGTCTTTGAAGAGACCCCCGCCATTTCAGCAAGCTCAGCACGCGAGAGCTCTACCCCACTCTTTCCCAGGTGAAGGATCAGGCGAGCCAAACGTTCCTTGCTTGAAGAGTACGATCTCTCCGCAAGCTTATTCTGAAAAGCTTTCAATTCCTCTGATAGCTTTTCGTACACGCGGAAAATTGTCTTCGGATGACGTTCAAGGAAGTAGAAAAAATCACCCCGCTCGATGAAGCCAACTATAACTGGTTCAAGCGTCTTTGCGTACGCATTGTGGCTCCCTTTATCAAACAGGGTCGTCTCGCCAAGGATCTCTCCTGGACCGACGATCTTCAAGATCTGGCTCTTAGCGCGCATGCTGCGCTTAACAAGCTTGACCATCCCCTCAAAGACGAGATAGAAACCGAAAGCTGGTGCGCCCTCTTGAAAAATGATCTCTCCACGTCCGTACTTAATCTTGCGAGCACTCTCCCGCAACTTCTGAATCTCCTTCTCTTTCAGATCAGAGAAAATGCGAAACTCCTTGAGGTCGATCATGGGCACCCCCCGTTAACCATGGTTCACTATCCCGTTTGTCTCCTATCTTCGATCCTTCCATCACCCCAATAAAATGGTCAAGCGTCCGGCATTGTAACAGATATCACAGCAAAAGCCAAATCCACTCTGGCAGTTGGTTTGCGTGAGATTCCCAAAATAGATAAACTGAAATGCGCCATGGCTGAAACCAAACCAAAACACCGACTAGAAGTAGCTTTGCTCCAGCTTGGGGTTATTGAAGAGACGGATGCCACGGTCTTGCAGCGAGTAGAAGAGCTTCTGACTGGGTACGCATCTAAGGCAGATTTGGTGGTCCTCCCTGAGCTGTGGCGCTGGGGTCACCTCGACTTCTCTCATCATAAGGAGCAGGCGGAGACACTGGCTGGTGAGTCAGCCGTCTTCCTCGGCAGGCAGGCGCGGGAGCTATCAGCCTACGTGATCGGAGGGAGCATCATTGAAAGAGAGGGCGATCGCTACTTCAATACATCCCTGCTCTTCGATCGTCGCGGCAAGATTATCGGCAGATACCGCAAATCACATCTACTCGCATATCGCTCGCAGGAACGCAATCTGCTATCTTGTGGAGACGAGACTCCAACCTTCGCCACACCACTTGCGCGACTTGGAGTAGCCATCTGTTACGATCTGCGCTTCCCCGAGCTGTTCCGCGAGATGGCTCTCGCGGGGGCAGAGGTATTCATTGTCCCGGCTACATGGCCGATCACACGCATGGAAGCATGGACGGCTCTCTGTCACGCACGAGCAGTGGAGAACCAGGCCTATGTCATCGCTTGCGGTGCCACCGGTGGTGGACTACTCGGGCACAGCATGGTCGTAGATCCATGGGGAGTAACAGTTGCTTCTCTCGGCGGAGAGGAAGGCGTGCTGCGCGCGACGCTCGACCTGGACCGATTGCATAGATACCGAGAGGAGTTCACCGCGTGGCGTGAACGGTAGGGAAGGTCCCCGCATTAGCTTTCGCGGGAAAGTGACTTTCCTTGACAGGGTCAAATGCTCCCCTTAGACTTCTTTGTCAGCGAGAGACACGCCGGAGTGGCGGAATTGGCAGACGCGCAGGATTCAGGATCCTGTGAGGATTACACCTCGTGTGGGTTCAAGTCCCACCTCCGGCAAAGCTGCCGCAATGCTAGAACAGTCAGCAGATCAATTGGATCAATAATCAAGCTGCTCGATTCCTTCTTCAAGCCACTCAAGAAGAAGCCTCCCTTCAATGATAGACGGCGAGAACGCCAACTCCAACGAGTATCGCTTGCACTATCCATAACCGCGTCACGATCTTCGGCTCCGGCCACTCTACGTTAGGAAGGAGATAGTCATAGTTGATTCCCTCCGCGACCTCAAAGTGATGATGGAACGGGCTAATCTTGAAGATTCTCCTTCCGGTAAACCTGAAGTAGGTCACTTGGAGGATTACGGAAGCCGATTCCGCAACGAGCAGCCCCGCGAGGAGCACAAGACAGAGCGATGTCCCCGTCGCAAGCCCAATTGCTCCTATCGCTCCGCCAAGGGCAAACGAACCGACATCTCCAAGGAACAAGCGAGCAGGATAGGTATTAACCCATAAGACTCCCACCAGAATGCCGATCAAGGGAAGGATCGCTGTCAGTGTCGCATGATCGTGAAAGAGAATCATATATCCGGCAAGGATGATGAGAGAAGTTCCAGTAGCCAATCCGTCGAGCCCATCTGTCAGATTCATGCTGTTCGTCGTCGAGAGAAAGACCCCGCATAGGAGAAAGAAGAAGACCGCTCGGGGCAGGATGAATGTTACGGGTGAGAAGGGAATCATGATCGGGACCCGATACAGCGAGGGGAAAGCAAAGAACAGGATTAGCGTAACGAACAGGGACAGCATGATCTTCTGACGCGGCAACAGCCCAAGCGATCGTGCGTGGATCTGTGAGAGCAAATCGTCGAACAAGCCGATCCCGCCAAACAACAATGCGCTCAGAAAGATGAACAGCCCTTGAAGAGACATGTCGTTATAGAGGATGGCAAGAGCGATCCCCCACAGAATGACTATCACCACTCCTCCCATCGTCGGAGTACCGCTCTTCTTCTCGTGCAACCGCGGGCCGTAGTCGCGGATACGCTGACCGTGCTTGCTCTTGCGCATTACAGAAGCAAACAAGCTCGCACAGATGGCGGTCACAATCGCGAAGAACAGGGAGATACCGATGATTCGTGGCACGCCTAAGATACCCCGCGAAACTCCCCGTCACACTCAATGAGAACCTTGCGTATGTGGGCCAGTTCCTTTTTCGTCGGCTTATCGGCGAGCACGCGTTGCACGAGCTTATACAGGGCATAGGTGGTAAGAAGGCAGAATCCCTGCGATTTGCAGCCACGCAGGACTTGCGGACTGAATTCTGTCGGTCGGCGCTTGGGATCAATCGTGCACGAAGCGTTCACAACGAGGATTCCCTTGCCCGGCCCTTCACCGTTTGTGCGCGCCCGATCGACCTGATCAAGGAGATGCCGGTAGTAAGGGAGGGCTACTGTGGCGCTGTCCGTTGCAGCAACCGTAACAATGGCGTCGCCTTCACCGCAGCGTACAATGAGATCGCGCCCCGTTTCTTCAACTTCAAACCCGAGCGTACGCATGGAGTCAGCCACCGCAGGAACGACGCTCGATCTTCCGTGCGTGTACAGCATGCGCTTGTAGCGGGTCGTCTCCTCAAGCTTCTCATCGATCTCCGTAATCTTCTCCGAGAGCTTGTCTCGTCTGTCGGTGAGGCTGGCGAGTTCATCGCGTAGAGAGTCCTCACCGGGAAGGGGATAAGACGGGAGCCAGTCTGGTTGAGAAAAGAACCCTGGTCGCGCCGTAGCGCGCGCAGCAGCACGCGTGAGGGCCAACGCCTCCGCTGCCGGAGATGCACCCTCAACAGACGGGAGAAGGACAAGGAGGCCTTCGTCATACGGAATCTGCACAGCGACGATGTCCCCCACACGGTTGCGAGCAAGAACTGTTGCGAAACGCTCGATAGGAGTGGAGAGGATGTCCTGATAAACCGCGCTATATGAGATCCTCCCAGCAAACTGTCGCAGATATTCCTCGAAGGGCGTACCCGTGTCCTCGAGAACGATATCATCACCACGACGAGGGACGAATCTACCGTTGGAGGGAAAGTTCAACTGGTGTTGCTTGTCAACAAGCGACACGCTGGGAAGCCAGCTATAGCGATCTATCCGTTCCGCCACGCCCTCCTTGGAGATCGCTTCCAACGCTTCGCCGCGCGGGTGGAGGCGACAGACTACTAACCCACCAGCCTTGTGTAAGAGATCGGCCGTTTCGGCCCGTCGTTTGTGAAAGCTCTTTGTTAGCACGCGGCCAAATCCGCGATCTGAATCCATGTACGTACGGCGCGTACCATCCTTCTCCACAGGAAGGTCATACGTCCAACGATCGCTGATCGACCTGGGATCGATGAACAGAACGTCGACCGCGGAGAAAGAGGACCCCTCGAAGAAATCAGCTTTTCTGATCTCCGGGTGGTCAAGTTGCCAGTTGATCGCAGCTAGAATCCGCTTCATTGCGCGTCAATCATACCATCATTTACAGAAGATAGACAACTAGCCCGGCTTTACCATGCATATTTGGCGACGCAGCATGCTTACGTGGAAAGGGCAACAAACCCTGTATGGCCTAACGGGAGGCGTATCGATCTAGGTCAAGGACCGCTTACAGTTCCCACTGTTTAGGTGACATTACACCAAGCGAGGTCCGGATTGCTGGCTTGCCACTGGTGTCCGCCACTGGTAAGATCCTCATTCTCTCCCGGATACCTGCAAGCAGTTCAAGCATCCGCCGATCGATAGATCAATGTCGTTCACATGGAGCTCTTGCTGGAGGAGGTTGACAATAAGAAGGCTCTTCGTCGTTTCGAGTGGGTAAGTAAAGACAAAGTGTCAAGCGCCAAGGCTCTTACAGAACCGGCTGTTTCACCACGAAGGACCTGTCTGCGTGCGGACACGCACAGGCAGACGCAGACAGGCTCTTCGTGGTGCATTCTT
>JAYEFP010000056.1:0-2925 GCA_034715975.1 Candidatus Bipolaricaulota bacterium
AAAGGCGCTGCAAGACATGGGCTATGTCAACTTCTCCGAGCCGTTCAAGCGCCTGTTTACGCAGGGGATGGTCTGTCACATGGCCTACCGCTGCCCTGAGCACGGTTGGCTATCTCCGCACGAAGTGAAAGACGGGCGCTGCCCGCATTGCGGCAAGGAGGTCGAGGTATCGAACTTCTCGATGAGCAAATCGAAGAAGAACGTCGTCGCTCCCTCGGAGATCATCGATGCGTACGGAGCGGACACGGAGCGCCTGTACACGTTGTTCATGGGCCCTCCTGACCGCGATATCGAGTGGTCTGAGGAAGGGGTGCGAGGAGCTTTTCGCTTCGTCAACCGCGTGTGGACACTCGTAGTGACAAGCGCCAACCGCGTCGCTGGTGCTCCGACCAATTTCGACCCAGCGCAGCTCGATGAGGCGGGTCGCTCACTCTGGCGCCGCTACCAGCGTACAGTGAAGAAGGTGACCGAGGACATCGAGGGACGCTTCAACTTTAACACCGCCATCTCGGCGATCATGGAGCTCGTTAACGACACCTATCACTACGTCGGCGACGGAGGCAGCGACGCCTTAGTGCGCACCGTAATCGAGGGATTGATCCTCATCCTCTCACCATTCACACCGTTTGTCTGTGAGGAGATGTGGCGGCGGATTGGGCACACAAATGGTGATGAAGACGCCATCCTCGATCAGGCGTGGCCGCAGTTTTCTGAAAGCGCGATCGCCGAGGAACAGGTGGAGATCCCCGTGCAGATAAACGGCAAGGTACGCCTACGTGTAACCGTACCAATGGAGATCGCGCGCGATGCCCAGGCGCTGAGCGAGTACGTCCTCGGCAAGGAGGCAGTCTCCTCCAAGATCGATGGCAAGAAAGTGGTGAAGGCGATTGCAATTCCGGAGAAGATGGTCAGTCTTGTCGTGCGCTAGAGCAACATGGTGAATTGGGGAGTGTTTCTCGATCGCGACGGGGTGATCGTCAGACAGATCGATCACCTGAACCACGCAGAGGATCTGGAGCTGATCCCCGGAGCGGGAGAGGCCATCGCGCGCTTGAACGCGGTGGGTATTCCGGTGATCGTCGTCACCAACCAGGCGGGGGTGGCTAAAGGATACCTCACGATCGCCGATCTTGAGGAGATTCACGCGCGCCTGCGCAGCGAACTCGCCAAGTGGGAAGCTCACATTGACGCTCTCTACTACTGCCCGCACCATCCGCAGGCGACGGTGACCGAGTACCTAAAGGATTGCCCTTGCCGGAAGCCGGGGACGGGGACGCTAGAGCGGGCGCGCGATGAGCAGGGCATCGATCCCGCCCTTTCATACCTGGTGGGGGATTCCACGAGCGACATCCTGGCAGGAAAGCGCGCCGGTTGTCGTACGATCCTCGTTAGAACAGGCTTTGCCGGAAAGGACGGACTATACGAAGTGAAGCCTGATCTGGTGGTAGCAAATCTAGCAGCAGCCGTAGAGACCATCCTTGCGGAAACAGGAGAAGAGCGGATCAGACGGTAAGGAGACATAGAATATGTGTACCAGAACAAGCAACGTGGCACACCTGTCTGCGTGCGGACACGCACAGGCAGGCAAGGTGCGACGCTACATCAAGCCTTTCGTAGCGTTGGAGCTTGTCTCCAACGTTTTGGGATGCGATTCTAGCTGTTTCTTGTGTAGCGTTGGAGCCCTGTCTGCTTCCCAGACAGGCAACCTCCGACGTTCTCTCGCCGCTGATTCATCGATCGGAGGCATCTCATGAAGGCGGTCATCCTCTGCGCCGGTGAGGGCGAGCGACTGCGCCCACTGACGCTAACTACCCCTAAGCCGCTTCTTCCAATCGGTAATAAGCCGTTGATCGAACACACGATCGAGTGGCTCGCAAGCTACAACATCCACGATCTGTTTATCAACCTCCATCACCTAGGAGAGACAATTGAAGCCCATCTTGGCGATGGGGGCAACTACGGAGCGCACATCACCTACTCTCACGAAGAAGAACTCCAGGGAACGGCCGGTGCGCTGCGTGCGTTTTCTGACCTAATTGATAAGCCGTTCGTCGTCGTTTACGGAGACATCCTTACCCGATTCGATCTCGCTAGACTGGAAACGTTCCACCGCGCTCACGGCGGAATCGGGACGCTCGTGGTGCAGCGTACTGATCGCCCTCACGACTGTGACATCGTGGAGGTCGATGCTGACAAACGACTTATCGGCCTGCACCACGCGCCGGGTAACTTCTCTCACGGGAACCTCGGCAACGCCGCACTCTACTTGCTGGAGCCAGAGATACTCGAGTTTCTTCCACACCACGGACCGGCTGATTTCGTCGTCGACCTATTTTCTCCTGCGCTGAACGCAGGGAAGGCTCTCTACGCCTACGAGAGCAACGAAGAACTCCTCGACATTGGAACACACACGCGCTACGAAGAGGCACAAAGGAGATACGCATGATCATCACTCGCACCCCGTTTCGCGTCAGTTTCGCCGGGGGAGGATCGGATCTTCCCTCCTACTACCGCAAGCACGGAGCGGCCGTTGTTTCGACGACAATCGACAAGTACATGTATGTTACGGTGAACAAGCGATTCGATGACTCGATCCGTGTTTCGTATTCGGATACCGAGATCGTGGATCGCGTCGATGATCTAAAGCACGAGATCGTACGCGCGGCCCTTCGCAAGACGGGGATCGATCGCGGCGTGGAGATATCAACAATCGCCGACATTCCGGCTGGAACAGGGCTCGGTTCCTCCTCAACCCTCACCGTGGGTCTACTGCACGCTCTGTATGCCTACGCAGACCGCTTTAGCGGGGCGGAGCGCCTGGCGCGTGAAGCATGTGAGATCGAGATTGAGGCCCTTGGACAGCCGATCGGCAAGCAAGACCAATACGCTGCGGCCTACGGCGGTCTCAATTACATTCACTTCAAT
>JAYEFP010000057.1:0-2923 GCA_034715975.1 Candidatus Bipolaricaulota bacterium
TTTCTGCGATGCCAGAGGATAAGTCGCGAGCAATGCGTTATGGATAAGGAAAATAGAGTTATTCACCCAGTATTGTCGTACCAGATTATGCAGGCGGTGTTTGAGGTACACAATACCCTGGGCCCCGGATTCCTGGAGAGTGTTTACGAAGAGGCACTTGCATTCGAACTTGATCTAAGGGGAATTCCCTTTGTGAGGCAAGAGACTGTCGAAGTGCGGTATAAAGGTAGAGTTGTCGGGGCACAGCGCCTCGACCTTGTTATTGATGGTAGGATTCTTCTTGAATTGAAAGCAGTATCAGCGCTAACAGATGTCTTCAAGCAGCAAACATTGTCGTATCTGAAGGCAACAGGTTTGAAACTGGGCATCCTCATCAATTTCGGGGTCACGCGAGTGGAGTACGTCCGTATCGTCAACTGAGCATTACGAATCTGCCGCGTTATGGAAAAAGAATCAAAATAACTCGATCACGAATTGCCCGAATGGGACAAATAACACGAATAGGAAGAAGTGACAGAAGCCTCAAGTCTGTCAGGGATTGTTGAAGCCGGAAGTTTCAGTATTCGTGCTATTCGGCATATTTGAGTCATTTGTGATTATGAGCTTTTGTGAAGAGCGCTTGGTGTTCTGTAACGGCTATCACGAATGGCACGAATGGAGCGAATTACACGAATGAAACGCGGAAGGAGGGTATACGGTCGCGTGCAGAACTGCCGGAGCATTCATAGTCTTCATAATTCCAGATTTGATTCGTGTCATTTGGACTATTCGTGAAATTCGTGATACTTGCCATTGATTCCGTGGCACTTGCGATTACGGTGCTTGCATCGGGCTTGCTAGCCAGGCGTCGATCTTTGCTGCCCAATTTGTTTGTGTTTCGGCGTTTGTGCCGTGTTCCGTTTCATCGTCGTAGAGTGATTGCATTTGGGAGGCCATATCCAGGACTGCTGATGCCGTAGCGTTGATCTCTTTTCGCAAAGCAGTTCGCACCTCGTCTTTTCCTGTTCCCGTCGCGTGGGGAAGAGCGAGACGGCCAACGAGTTTGCGAGCGTAGACCTCGTTTAGGTCAAAGTGTCTCTGTTCGTGGTGTAGAACATCTACCGATTTTCCATCTGAGGCGGCCCAGGAGAGAAGCGGTTCCATGGTGTTTGTTACGTTGATCATCGATTTGTCAACGTACCCATACCAGGTTCCTTTGCTTCTTTCGTAGTCGATGACGTATGATACGGACCAGTTGAGGGTCATGTGAATCGCGGCTGCCTCTGCTTGCATACACCCGTCCTGTGGGTACGGTGCGAGGAAAAGTTTCCAGGTTACCTGCTGTTCTGCACTCCAGGGGACGTGCTCTGAAACTTGAGCAATGGCTCCGACTGTTAGTAGAAAGGCAATAGTTACGAGAACTACAAGCATGAACGCCGCTCTCTTGCAAAGCGCAGTTTGCATCTTACCCCCCCCACCTTCTCGTCCGTGATAGCCGCGATGATAGCAGATCGTTTACCTCTGTGCGAGCGGAATACATCTGCAAATCGATGCACTTGCGTGAAGGACAAACCTTTCCTCTCATCCGCTCGACAAGGGGCAGAGCTATTTCACCACGAAGGACAGGCAAACATGAAGAGCACGAAGGGACAGGAATTAAGCGCAGTAAGGGGAATAATGAACTCGGAGTTCGGAACGCGGAACGCATGACGAATGCGGAAAGCGAAGTGTCGAACCCGGAATCGCGAGCTTTGGACTGAGTAGGCGCTATGCACCTGTTCGTTATTCCCAAGCTGATAACTCGCGTTCCGACTTCCGTGCTCCGCGTTCCGATTTTCCCATTAGCTCATGCTTGGCCGCTGATCAACGCTGAGAGATATGACGAATTGCACGAATGAGACGAATCACTCGAATAGGAAAACAGAGGAAAGGTCGTCGATTGTGCCCCAAACAGTTGAGTGGGCAGTATTAGTGACATTCGACGTATTTGCGTCATTCGTGATTAGGGCAGTTCTTGGTGATCTTGGCGCGAGAAACAGCCTTGCCGCTTACAAGGATGCAGCGACAACCGCTGCTCACCACGAGATTCCTGCTTGTAAGGGACAGGTGTGTTTTGTATTCTAGGCGATATAGGCGGATACTTGTCTATGGTGTGAAGCTACTGTATAAACTGTGCGTGAATTGTCATAGAAGGGGTGCCAGTGCTGCGTAGGGAAGGAACATCGCGAAGCCACAAAACATTTACGGCGTTCTCTTTTGCTTTGGTCGTCCTTCCTGTCCTTCTATCGCTTACCGCGATTGCGGCCTCTTCTTCTGGTGATTCCAAGGATTGGCTCACCGTGCAGGATCAAGATTGGATATCCTCTCATCCCGTGATCACCGTTGCGCCCGACCCGGCATTCCCGCCGATCGAGTACTTCGACGAAAAAGGCGAGTATCGCGGAATAGCGGCCGAGTATCTTGCGCTGATCGCTAAGCAGACTGGGCTGGAGTTCAAGGTTGTGCACTGCCAAAGCTGGGATGAGGCACTGCAGAAGGTGGAGAGCCACGAGATCGATGCATTGCCGGCAGCAGCACAGACTGAGGACCGCGCCCAGTATCTCCTTTTTTCCGATCCGTTGCTTGTTCTTCCCGGTGTGATAATCACGAGGCAGCAAGTGAGCGGGGAGCTAACGCTTGCCGACCTGTCAGAGATGCGCGTGGCGGTGGTGCAGGGCTACCTGTGGCAGGAGTTTGTCGCCCGTGATCACCCGGAGATTCTCCTCGACCTCGTTCCCGACGTTGCAACTGGCCTGCGTAAGGTTTCTCTTGGGATGGTTGATGCCATGGTAGCGACGCTTCCGATAGCCATCTACTACATCGAGCAGGATGCGATAACCAACCTGCGTGTCGCCGGGGAGACCGGCTACTTCACGCGATTGTCATTTGCCTCGCGCAACGACTG
>JAYEFP010000058.1:0-2918 GCA_034715975.1 Candidatus Bipolaricaulota bacterium
CTGGGATATTCGTGTGGGGAACGACGGACACGTGGCACATCACGGTAAACGCGGGTGCTGGCTGGATGAGTCCACACAGCTACCGGTTGGAGCTTAGAACGGATGGTTCCTTCCAGGGAGTGAACCAGTCGACGAGTGGTGGGGTTGTCCCTCTCGGGGTTATTCCCACACCAACGGACAGCGGCAAGACGCTTGTCTTTAAAGGGAGCCTACAGTCAGGGAGTGCGGACTACACGTTTACTGTTCCTAGTTCCAAGAGCGTGTGGATGAGCCTGAAGCTGGACATCAATGGTGATGGGATGCTTGACGAAGCAGGGAGTTTCGTGTACTTGCGGACGATGATGGTTCATCCGCCGGCAGCTCCGTTTGTAGTGGGGCTTCCGAGTGGGAGCAGTGGGCCGCTAGTGCCGAGCATGAACTTCCGTATTGGGCGTGCACTCACCTACTCATCGACGGTACGATTCATCATGTGGATCACCGACATTAACACTCTAGAAGGACATTGATCAGCAATAATCAAGGGGCCGCCTCAGGCGGCCCCTTTTTCTTGACTCCTCGCTATTTGGTGACAGGTAACCGGCCCAGCGATGCTGCCGGGTAGACGCGTTTGGCCTCGGAGTAGCTGCTTGACCCAACTCGAACCTTAGAATGATCCGCGCGGAACAGCACCGCATTCTCAAGACCATACTCGCGCAGGGGGCCTATCTGAATGGAAAGATCAGAGCAGATAGGGCAGAGCTCGCTGAGAAAGGCTTTGACTTTTGAGTTTCAAACATCTCCTTCTCTTGCCTATTTCCGCTGCCTGCCTGTGCCAACGAAGCAGACAGGCCTCTGCGCCTCAGCGCCTTGAGTGAGTGAAACGAACGGGCGAGAGAAGAGGTGTTGGTGTTTCAATCAACGGACACTCTCTCCTTGCTGCAGTTGGCCTTCTCATGGCTTCCTGGATTCCTTAGAGCTGGATTGCGAGCACGCGCTGGTGGTCAGTTACCCACTGGAAACGACGAAGAGCTTTTTTCTTGCTATTGACCTAGATCAAGATACGTGCGAGAATGAGGTGACTGCGCGATACGGGTTCAATGAAAATGAATGCGAGCGGTGCGCGCGGCCAGGGAGGAGATGAGATGAGAGTGCCTTGCCGTAGAATTCTGTTGGTGGCTGTCTTTGGTGCGTTGTTTCTGATGCCTTTGGCTTCCTTTGCTCAGGAGGAGAGCCCACTTGTTTGGGGACCGAACCTCGGCGTTATCGGGGAGGAAAGCGTTGCCATCACGTGGAACACGTCGCGCGAGGTAGCGGCGGATCTTCACTACGCAACGGCGATATTCTACGACGCGTCCGGAAAGTGGGAAGAGACCCTCTCCTTTGATGCGCACAAAGACGTGGCGGACATCCCGCTCGGCGGTCTCCTCCCCGGTACAACGTATCGCTATCAACTGGTTATCTACGAAGGCGATGCGGTCTACGAGAGCGGTATCGGACACTTCACGACATCCAGCCCTGACATGCGCTCGTTCTCCTTCCTCGTGTACGGGGACACACGCACCAATCAGGATCGCAACGAACTGGTCGCTGACACTATGGGGTGGCACAATCCCGATGCCGCACTCGTTGTCAACACGGGTGATGTTGTAGAGTCTCCCACCATCGGCCGGTTCAAGAGTTTCTTCGCCGCCATAGAATACCTTGCCCTTTCTCATCCGTATCTCTGTGTGATCGGAAACCACGAAAAGGCAAGTGCCCGCTACTACAAATTCTTCCCTCTCCCCACAGGCGGAGGGAAGTCAAACGAGGAGTGGTGGTCGTTCGACTATGGGAATGTCCACTTTGTTGGCATAGACTCTAACAGCATAACCGGTGCCAACGCGATCAGCCTGATGCGCGAGCAGATTGAATGGGTAAAGGAAGACCTGGCGAAATCGCAGGCGACATTCAAGGTCGTATTCTTCCATCACCCGATCTACAGCTCCACGTGGGATGGCGGAGTGAACGTGCCTCTGCAGCAGGAATGGGAGCAGATCTTCCGCGACACAGGCGTCGATGTGGTGTTCAACGGGCACATGCACTGCTACGAGCACTTCTTCGTGAATGGCATCCATTATGTGGTCACCGGCGGTGGCGGCGCGCCGCTTCAAGATCCAGTGGAGAAGGCGGCGGACGGAACGGTCTTTCGTCGTTACGGCACGCTGCACTACATCCGCGTGACTATTTCGGGAAATATGATGCAGGTGGAGGCGATCCCTGTAGCGAGCGTATACAACGATGAAGTGCATCTCACTCCGGGCGAGACAGCCATGGATTCATTCACCATCTCAAAACCGTAGCTAATATTGGCTCTTCGTCGTTTCGAGTGGGTAAGGAAATCCTGGCCGCAGATGATAAAACGTTGTTCTCTCGCCCGTTCGTTGCACTCACTCAAGGCCTGCCTGCATACGCCTGCCTGTGCGTGTCCCTGTCTGCGTGCGGACACGCACAGGCAGGCGCACGCAGACAGGGACACTCACAGGCAGGGCCAAGATCGCCAAGAACAGCCTTAATCACGAATGACACAAATACTCCGAATGCCACTAACACCGCTCGCTAATTACTTCACATAATCGACAAGTTTTCCCTGTGTACCCATTCATTTGATTCGGTCTATTCGTGCAATTCGTGATACTTCTTGTCGTTCATCGTGCTGTCGCTTCCCTTCGCGTCCTGTCTGTCAGAGCACGACAACAGACAGGCCTCTGCGCCTCTGCGAGAGACAAAAGCCTTTCTCTCCCCCCGTTTCCGCTATGCTCACTCAAGACGCGATCTCAGCTATCAGCTTCCAACGTTCCGAGCTTCGCATTCACCGTTCCTCGTCTTGTGTCTCTATCTTTGCGAGAGGCGCCTTATTCACTACCGTTTCTTCAGCTACCCACTCGAAACAGCGAGGAACC
>JAYEFP010000059.1:0-2916 GCA_034715975.1 Candidatus Bipolaricaulota bacterium
GCAATCATCCTCCTTTTCTCCTTTGCTGCGTTTCCCGGAGGGGTCGGCGTGGACGTATCGGTTTGCACAGTCGACCTCTCCGGACCGTTCAGTATGGTTCATGTCGCAGTAAGCGACGCCCTCAACGAGTTTGGGGTATCTCCTACTGAGGCCGCATCAATTCTATCTGATCTGGACACGGGCTTGGCCGACATCGAAGAAGAATACCCGATCGAGTACTTCCCGCTTCCTCTGGTCGGGGGCACGATTGAGGTTGGTCTTCCATTCATCATCATTGACAAGGCTGTCCTATCGGGAGGGCTGATCAACGATTCTCTCGTGCGTGGGTTCGCGGATATGGCTGGATACACCATTCCTCAGCCGATAGTCTCTGGCGAGCAGGTTGGCCTGGGCAGTGAGATGGCGAACTTTACCGCCGATCTTAGCTTACAGGCGTTCAGGTTGACAACCGAGGTTGTGAAGCACGTTGAACTTCTCGTTGCCGGGATCGAGCTTGGAGTGGGTGTTGACCTCATTCAAGGAAGTATCATTCCGGAAGTTAAGTGGCCTGAACATCAGGCGGAGGTTGATGATGTGCTTGATCCGCTCCATCTCGATGGAGGACTTACCTGGACGACATTCGCCGCGCACGTCTCCGCGCAGATCGAGGTCGGGCCACCGTTCCTTAGATTTGTGGTGCAGGGAGCGTACCTCTTGCCTATCAGTGAAGAGAGCGGGTGGTGGGGCATCAAGAGCGGCACAGTATCGGGTAAACTAGGACTGGTGATCCGATTTTGATTAATGACAAGGCTCTGTTAGAAATGGCAAACGATGTACGCGTGAATGCGTACTGCCCATATTCGAACTTTCCGGTGGGAGCGGCCATCCTTTGCTCTGATGGCACGGTATTCACCGGAGTGAACGTGGAGAACGCGGTGAACGGCCTTTCGATCTGCGCCGAGCGCACAGCGATATTCAAAGCTATCTCCGAGGGACATCACGACTTCGTCAAACTCGCAGTAACGTGCAAGGGTGACCACTGCCAGCCCTGCGGGGCGTGTCGCCAGGTGATCTATGAACACGCACCGGATATCGAGATCTTGATGGGAAACCCGGAGGGAACCTTCGTGCGCACGACCATCCGCGATCTGCTACCGGAGGCTTTCTCGCTGTAAGAATTGAGTGATCGGGAGATTGAATCATTGAGTGATTGAGCAAATGAAGAGGAAGGCATTACTGAAGTACATCGTAAGGGGCACTAAATAGGATTCACCACGAAGAGCACGAAGGACTTGTCTGCGTCCGAAGGACAGGCAGGCACGAAGAATGGAATTCGATGAGCTGTCAAAGCGGGTAATTGGCTGTGGGATTGAAGTACGCCGGGAACTGGGTCCAGGCTTATAGGAGTCTGCGTATGAGCAGTGCCTAGCACATGAGCTCAAGCTGAATAATATTCGATTCAAGGTACAACATCCGCTAGCAGTGGAATACAAAGGCGTGCGCCTGGACTGCGGCTATCGTGTAGATATGCTGGTAGAAGACAAGCTCATCATCGAGTTGAAGAGTGTCGAGCAGATTAAAGCCATCCATGAAGCGCAGTTGCTGACCTACATGTGCTTAGCAGGGGTGAAGACCGGACTCCTGATTAACTTCAATGCCACCTCGGGGGGTGTAGTAAACAGGACCAGCTACTGCACCCCCCAAGTGCTCTTCGTGCCTGCCTGTCCTTCGGACCTGTCTGCGCGAACACGTACAGGCAGACGCAGACAGGTCCTTCGTGGTGAGGAAGTTTTGTGCTCCAGATCTCGACATCCATTTTTTCAAGTAAAGGCAGGTGATGGGCAGATGCAGTTTAGAGCAGTTATCAGGAAAAGCGGAGACTGGTGAATCGGCTGGCTCGTGGATCTGCCTGGCGATAATGCTCAAGAAAGGACCAAAGAGCAATTGATCGAATCACTGAAAATCGGTGCTGAGAATATGCTCGGCACTCCCGTCTTAGCGACCGAGAAAGACGAGGAACTGGTGACGCTAGATGTCGATTGAAGCACAGATATGCCTACGTTAAAGTCGTGCGATTTGGTCGCTCCCTTTGTGTGGCGAAGTTATTAACTCAGCGCGAAAACGATTTTCAAAGCGCGGTTAATTTCTGCAAGCTTTGCAGGAGACAGTTCTCCACGAATCCCAACTAACCTATGGAGACGATCTATTGGTCGCGTCTGTAAACAATCGGCAATAGACTCCTTAGATAAGCCATTTCCTTTGGAGGGATTAAGTTCTATATTAGTGATTATTTCAGCCTTCTTAGCGCTCGAAGCAGTTATTGGAACAACTTGAATAACAGGAACCCTCTCATTATACACGTCGTTAGTTACGACTACGCACGGTCTTGTCTTGCCTGTCTCAGAGCCTACAGTTGGATCAAGATTGACCTCAACGACCATACCCCTTTTCAGGACGGTCACTTCGGCCATCCATTGAGCGCTGTTTCAGTCAGGCCCTGCAAATCATTGTCCTCAGAGTAGATTGCAGAATACGCGATGGCCGAGAGTTTTAGTTGTTCAAATTCGAGCTCCAGTCTGTAGTGATCAATGGCTGCTCGAAGCATCGAACTCCTATCCTTGAAACCGTATTCCTTGTGATTGCGCAGGAAGTCAGCTTGCGATTCTTCGACGCTGAATTTTGCCTGTACCATACGCTCCTCCTTATCCCTAAGATTGGCCCCTAAAGTACAGGCCTATTGTAGGGTCCAAAGCGATAGATATCAAGAAGCTGCGTGATTGATAATACAAGGCGAAATTGGGAATAAGTGGATAATAATACGGAAATGATAGCCTTCTCCGACTCTGCGGCGTTTCACTTGACTGTACAGACGATGCAGGCAGGAGTCGGCGATGGTTCTTGGTTCTGCTTTGCGCGGGGGAGAGATGACAAAGAAAA
>JAYEFP010000060.1:0-2912 GCA_034715975.1 Candidatus Bipolaricaulota bacterium
ACTGATCTCTTCTGTTGCTACGTTCGTCTCTTGAGCGTTTCTTTGGGTTACTCTGCCCTAAGCGTGAGGAGCGGTACTTTCAGTCGAAAAGTGCTTCCAGAATTAGTAAACTCCTGGTTCAATCCATACACAAAGGGGAAAGCGATGATCAAGGTCAGATTTGCGCCCAGCCCAACCGGTTACTTGCATGTCGGCGGTGCACGCACGGCGTTGTTCAATTGGCTTTATGCACGGCATCAGGGCGGTACATACGTCCTGCGAATCGAGGATACGGATCAGGAGCGCTCCACGCAGGAATCGATCGATCAGATCGTGGAGGCTATGCGTTGGCTTGGTCTCGATTGGGATGACTACTACCGGCAGACGGATCGTACAGACGCACACCTAGCTGCGGCGAAGAGCCTTCTCAATAGCGGAAGCGCGTATGAGCAAGATGGCGCGTGGTGGTTCAAGGTTCCGCCGGGTGAGACGATTGTGCACGATCTCCTTGCCGGTAATGTCACGTTCAATCACGATCAGATCAAGGACTTCGTTATCCGTCGCTCCGATGGGACCTTCGTCTACAACTTCGTTGTTGTGGTCGACGATATCGACATGGAGATCACCCACGTCATTCGGGGTGACGATCATCTGGTAAACACCCCCAAGCAGATCATGCTTTACCAGGCACTGGGTCGTAAATTACCACGGTTTGCCCACCTCCCGATGATCCTCGGCCCCGATCGCACACGGCTCTCCAAGCGGCACGGCGTGACATCTGTCCTGGAGTACAGGCGAAGGGGGTTCCTCCCGGAGGCTATGGTCAACTTTTTCGCTCGTCTTGGCTGGTCGCACGGAGATGAGGAGGTGTTTACGCGTGATAGATTAGTGAAACTGTTTAGCCTGAAGCACGTCGGTAGCTCCGCAGCCATTTTCAACGAGGAGAAGCTGCGTTGGCTGAATCAACAGCACATGAAGCTCGCTGATCCTGCGCGGTTGGTCGACCTTGTGCGTCCGTTCGTCCTTGAATCGGAAACGGTGACAGAAGAGATGTGGAACGCGGCCGGCAACGAACGTTTGACCCTGGGGGCGGAGTTACTGCGCCACCGCTGTCACACGCTCGTCGATCTGGCGGACATGATGCTAATCCTGTTTCCGGTATCTATAGCAATGGAAGATGACGTGATGCTTGATAAGCACCAGCGGGAGCTGATTGCTTCGATATGCGACGCCTTTTCTCAAGCGACTTCGTTTTCGCACGATGACGTAGAGAGGTTGTTGCGAGAGGTGCTTGCGGAGCAGGGGGCGAAACTAAAAGACGTTGCACACGCGATTCGTGTCACTGCCACCGGTCGTTCTGTCGGCCCCGGACTGTTTGACATGCTATCTGTCATCGGAAGCGATATCGTTGTTGCACGCTTGCGCGAACTTCTAAGGAACTCATAAATGATCAATCGTTTGGTGTTTGTCCTATCACTAATAGTCGCTCTTTCTTCTGTCAGCCTCGTTGCAACTACAGGGAGCCTTGAGTATGTTGATTCGATCCTCGATCTGACAACCGCTTACTACCCACAGGCAGTGCAGCTCTCATCAGATGCAATCTCGGGATTGATCGAGCCGACTTACTCTGGCACTCCAATGTACGCCTCGCTCACGCTTGCCCATTCGAACTATGCGCTTGTCATCGACCAAGATGGTAGCGATGGGAAGCTATACGTTGACGCCAATGGGGACAACGAGCTAGCGCCTGTAGACTGGGTACAACAACTGTGGGACGGAGGGTATCTTGCGAGCGTATCATTCAAAATTTCGAACGATAGCGGCACCAGGCCGTATCGCCTCTTCCTCGTATGGAACCCATCGACGCCGACGGCGATCATCTACTTCCGCGATGACTACATGTCTGGTCAGATCGAGCTTGGCGGCATTACGTACAAGATCGCGATCATCGATGAGAACAGTGATGGCGTGTTTGATGACCTCGATCATGATCAACTCTTGATTGATATCGATCAGGACAGTGAATTGCTGACAAGCTCCGATTCGCACGAGAGATACTGGCTCGACGCGCCGTTTAACATAGATGGCACAGTCTACGCGGCAACGCGCGTCTCTTCCGGCGGTTCGGAAATAGTGATCGAAAAATCTGACGCGTGGGTCAATATCAAGGTCCCGCTTGCGATTGGCTTTACCGCTCCGAACTTCTCTGTCGTTGATGCAGTTGGAAACGATCTGTCGCTTTCCTCATTACGAGGAAAGATCGTCTTTCTGGATTTCTGGGCAAGCTGGTGCGCCCCCTGCCGCGAAGAGCTTCCGCACGTAGAACAGGTTACCAAGGACTACACCGGTCGCGGTGTGGTAGTGATCGGGATCAATCTCGATCGCAACGAAGGTGCGTTCACCGGTGCGGTCTCCTTTTTTGGCCTCACGTATCGGCAGGTGTTCGAAGGTGCAGACGGCGGCGTCTCCTCTCTCTATCGCGTCTCAGGGATACCGATGTCGTATCTCATCGATCGTGATGGGATCATCCATGGTAAGAGCCTGCGCGGCAACGACCTCAAGCAGGCGATCGAGGAGCTTCTTAACCAATAGTAAGTGAGATGGGTGAGCCGATGATCCATAAGCAGAGGAGGTTGCTGTTCCTGATAGTGATACTCGCTGTCTTCCTCCTTGCTTACGTGGCTGTTGGGCAGGAGGCAATTCTGTCGTTCACGCTCTTCCCTCAGAAAATCGAGATAACTCCCGGTGGGACGGCGACGTTGCAGATCTCGATCGACAACAAGTCGCTCCACCCGGCGGACGACATTGCGGTGAGCCTTGTTGATGCGGATGGTTTCTCGCTCGATCCGACGGAGTCCGACATCAAGGTCGTTCAACCGTTCGGCAAGGCAAGGCTTGACTTGAACCTTGTTGCCTCGCCAGATGTAGCGATC
>JAYEFP010000061.1:0-2908 GCA_034715975.1 Candidatus Bipolaricaulota bacterium
CGGTTTCACCAAGGGCTTGACGACCGGACACCGGACGAGGTATATTCCATTCAAGGAGCAGAGCAATGCGCTGCTTGATCCACCGAAGAACGACCGATCACTGGTCTGCTAAACAGGGTCCACTTCAGTCATCCTGCCAGTAAATGAACCCTTTGTCCTTTATTTGCTCGGGCACAAGCCCCTTGCGGATCTGTTCCATTTTCCGCAGTGAGAAGGTTCAACCCAAGTAAATGGTCGTTTTCTTCGAAGGTAACGCCTCGGTCTTACAATCTGCTGGCTTGGCTGTTTTGATTTCTCCCTGTTTAAGCGTGCGAATAATGAGCGACAAATTCGGTTTAGCAGTTTCTACAGATCGTCGTGAGAGGGCCCTGTATGTTTTGCTAGCCATGCTAACACCCTCGAACCGATCTTGTCTCGAACATGAGTTCACAAATTGCTCCACGTTCCACCGATGAGCAATTATTCGAATAGGCAACACCTTGGTCTTCGTCAAGATATCGTGTTAAGTCGCTGTATACACCATGCCGCTCATGTTCACGAGCACGGCCCTCTTCCCGAGCGAGGCGATGCCCAGTTGGTTAGCGACAAGTTCTAACAACCAGCGGGACACTTCCCAATCGCAAGGGTCAATCCGGTAACCTATGCCGTTGGACCAATTCGGGAGCTTGTGTTGCATGGTTGGGATTGGAGCAAGTTCTGCCAGAACTTGCGGTAATCGTGGGACTAGCAGTCTTGCTCATGCTCATCAGCCAAGTGATCTTCCAGCGCGCAACAACAGACTGAGCGTTTTGTCCGAAATCCAACCCAACTAGGCATAATCTTATATGTCAAGCATTTCTTCATCGCATAGGCGGGGAAGGTAGGCCTCCTCCTTCCCCGCCCTCCTTTTTGTTTGAAGGCGCAGGATCCGTATACTGGGGCAGGAGGTAGACATGAAAAAGGCTCTCGTCACTCTTGGCATTCTTAGCATGGTGCTTTCACTGCTCGGTGTGAACGTTCTTGCCATAAGTTGGCAGGAGGATCGCTCCGGAGTGCAGTTCAAAGTTGATAGCAAGACCGGAAGCACACAGATCGGATTTTACCTGTTCATGAACTACAACCCCGTACCGAACTGCCTCGAAATGACCGTCAATTGGACTGTGTACCAGGTCGCTTCTCCAGACTCTCCCCTTGCGTCCGACTCCCATCGCATTCGCCGTCACTGCGGTGGCAGGATTGCTTCGGTGAGCACCCTGTCGCCGTTCATCACGCCCGTTCCTGGGATGAGCTATGCCGGCAAGATCGTTCTGCACGACGTCGCAAACAACCTTACGTACGAAAAACAGATCACTTACGTCGCGCCGATTACTCTTCCCACGGGGATCGGGATTAATGTCACTACCCCAACAGGAAAAACTGAAGAGATTGACTTTAGTAATATTAATGATGAGCAATTGAAGACCCTTACTACGTACTATGCTACTGTGACAACAGACTACGTTCAGACCGCATCCGATGTGACGCTCTCCGATTTCTTCGCGATATATTCCGCTGATCGCCCGCAATGGGTATTCGTCCTTGCGCAGCTTGGACCGCAAGTCAACCAGACGAGCCCGGGAATCTCGGTGCACGCCTCGTACAACCAGCTATTCTTCCTGTACCATATCGACGGCCTGGAAGCAGCCGTGGCGGTGACGAAGCAGTTGAGGGATTTTCAAGACGACTTCATGGGAAGCGTTTGGCTGGCCAATGGGAAAACGGCTGATGACGCTCCACAAGCGGTATTCATGGATAAACAAGCATAGAAGATTCTGCAGGCATCAGATGAACAATGGAGCAAGAGACACGATTAGCTCGCCCCATTGTAACGACAACGAGAATTCCACTTCTAGCGAGCAGTCTAGGATAGGAAGCGATTCGCGTTGGCAGTATTGGCAAAAAGTGGCAAGATACCACTCCCAAGCTCGCCCGGTAGTCTATCCTTGACATAGGAAGAGACAGCGATATTCAATTCCTCTGTAACCGATCTTCCACTTGCCTCAGCAAGAATCGCTAGACTCAACAGTAGGCTCTTGTCAATTATTTCGTCCTCTTGATTGGTATGTTGCTGATCCACTACCGCATCTTCCTTATCGGGATTTGAGAAAACAAATTAGGAATCGGATTTCAGGCTTGCACAATAGACACCGTCTACCAGTTCCTACCCCATTTCTAAGCCACTGTAGCACGAATCGACCAAGCAAGTCAAGAGTGAGAACAAGGCATATTCCCTTAGTTTTGTGGAGACCGGAAAGGCTGATGAATAGGTTTGTTGCGCGATACCATTCAATCTCGGCGAATAGAAGGTATCCCAACCCTTGGGCAATAGCGATGAAGGGAGAACTTCATCACCTGTAAAACGGTGAACAGGGGACAATGCCTTTAGAGAACGGCCTTATCGCACGAGAGAAGTCGTGTGCATTCCCATTTCGATTCCACATCGCGCATACGATCCATCAACTCGCACCTTGCGCTCTTGCTGCCATATGAAGGGGAGAAACGATCATGGAAACCGTGGAAGAAACTCTGCAGGGCCGCAGTTGCACCATGATGTCACCTTCGTCGTGCCGCCTCTCTTGTAGACAATGCTTCTTCTTTCCACTATGTGGCGCTCACATATGTGCGGCAGAATTTGTCGCTTGCTAATCTGGAGCAAAGGCATGTTTTGAGGCTCTTCGTCGTTTCGAGTGGGTAAGGAAATCCTGGCCGCAGATGATAAAACGTTGTTCTCTCGCCCGTTCGTTGCACTCACTCAAGGCCTGTCTGCATACGCCTGCCTGTGCGTGTCCCTGTCTGCGTGCGGACACGCACAGGCAGGCGCACGCAGACAGGGACACTCACAGGCAGGGCCAAGATCGCCAAGAACAGCCTTAATCACGAATGACACAAA
>JAYEFP010000062.1:0-10515 GCA_034715975.1 Candidatus Bipolaricaulota bacterium
GCAGCTGATCTCAGCGTTAAGCCAGCTACTTGCTCTTGCATTTCTCTTTACCAATATGGTAAGATATAGCGCTGGTTGACACCGAGGAGAATATATGGAGATTCTCTTCAAAACACGAAAGATGCAGAAGACGATAAGTTCGCAAGCAGAGTTAGTACGTGAGTACGCCAAGCAAAACGCCAAGGTGATCATGCGCCGCATGATGGTTCTACACGCCGCGAAGTGTCTGGCTGACGTTCCACGAACGCCGCCAGACCGATGTCATCCACTGTTCGGGAAGAGAAAAGGTCAGTATGTGGTGGACGCAAAGCACCCGTACCGAATTATCATGGAGCCGGCCAACAATCCGATTCCCTTTCTTGATGATGGTTCAATCGCCGTGGAACGTATCACATCGATTCGGATCCTCGAAGTAAAGGACTATCACTGATGAACACCGTCAAACAGTACACATTCAAGCCAGACTACTCGGTGCATCCAGGTGAGATCCTGGGAGAAACATTGAAAGCTCGTTGCATATCACAAGCGGAATTGGCCTCCCGCTGTGGAATATCCGAGAAGCACATCAGCCAAATCATCAACGGCAAGGCATCCGTCACATCGGAGACCGCCTTGCTCTTCGAACGAGCCCTGGGGATCCGGGCAAGCCTGTGGATGAACCTCGAATCGAGCCATCGACTTCACCTCGCAAGAAGGGCAGAAGAGGCAAGATTCACTTCCTTCTATGACTGGGCAAAGGAGTTTCCTCTTCGCAGCTTGACTCAACGCGATTGGATACCATCAACAAGTAGCAAGGAGGAGAAAGTTGGTGTTCTGCTTGAATTCTTTGGCGTTTCAAGTCCCGCAGCTTGGGAAGCTCAGTACAAGAAACTCGCAGTGGCATACCCCAAATCGTCCGCATTCACAACCCCCTTTAAATCCATTGCAGCGTGGTTGCGAATCGGTGAACTTAAAGCGGCCGACATTGATACTCATACTTTTAACAAGACGAACTTCCGTCGCTCTCTCGACAAGATTCGCCAGCTCACATCCCTCAATCCTTCCGAATTCGAGCCCCGCATGAAAAAGTTATGTTGCGAGGCGGGTGTGGCATTGGTGTTCGTCCCGGAACTTCCGGGAACCCGTGTGTCGGGAGCCACAATGTGGGTCTCCCCAGAGAAAGCACTGATTATTCAAAGCTTGCGCTATCGGAAGGATGATCATTTCTGGTTCACCTTTTTCCACGAGGCAGCACACGTACTGCTGCACGGAAAGCGGGCGGTCTTCATCGACGAAGAGTTGCAGGATGTCTCTAATGAGGAAGCGAAAGCAGATGCATTCGCAGCGAACCATCTGATTCCAAGAGCGCGCTACAACAAGTTCATAAGGATTCAACCAATCTCCAAGAGAAGAGTCCTCTCTTTTGCGAAAGAACTGGGAATCGCACCGGGCATCGTAGTGGGAAGACTTCAACACGATGGACTCGTGCCTTTCAGCTGGTTTCAAGATCTCAAACGCACGTTCGTCTTCGCTGAAGATGCTACAAGTTAGTACCCATTCAGCGCTGCTCCCCCACTACATAAGACTTGGACTTTTCGTAGCGTGGCAGCTCGTCTGCCACGTTTGGTAGCACCAATCAACGTCGAGCACAGGGCACGACGCTACAGAAAAGCTGGGAAAAAGCAAGATCTTTTCAGCTCCACTCTTTGATCCTCTCGTTGGGCTCCTGCTTATCAAAGCACAACAACAGACAGGTCTTTTCGTGAGGCTGTTTTTCCCGTTCCGCGCTCCGCATTCCGAACTCCCAGTTTGCTGGCCTGCTCGCTCAAGATGACCAAGTACGCCAAGAACATCTCGTCTCACTCCGCGTTTCGAGCTCCGCAATCCGAGCTATACTTCGTGTCCTTCGCAGTGAGATAATCCCTCATCTACGCTGGCACTGTCGAAGGCTGCCTGTCTGAGATGCGGACAGGGCTCCTGCGCTACGCATAAACAACCTGTCCGTCGTCCGATTGTCTGTACACTCACGCTTCCTTGGCGTGCTTTGCGTGCTTTGCGTGAGAATGGCCTTTTTGTTCCGCGCTTCGAGTTCCGCATTGTTCTTGGTTCCGCACTCCGCGTTCCGCATTCCGCGTTCTACCCCGCCAGCCCCGCACTCTCCTTGACAGGCAAATTGCCGTTTCGTAACATTCATTTGTTAGATTGGGTGGTTAGCTCAGTTGGTAGAGCAACGGACTCTTAATCCGTGGGTCGCAGGTTCGATCCCTGTACCACCCATAGGCTCTCTATTTGTCTAAGCGGGTCGTTAGCTCAGGGGTTAGAGCACCTGACTTTTAATCAGGGAGTCACTGGTTCGAATCCAGTACGACCCATTGTCAATTGCAACGGGGAAGCACGCAGTCTATAATTTCCACACAGTATGTCCCCATCATCTAGGGGCCTAGGATACCGGGTTTTCATCCCGGCGGCAGGGGTTCAAATCCCCTTGGGGACGCAGCGTAGAGCTAGGTTTGCGACATAGCGATTTAGCAATTATAATGGGCGAGTAGCTCAGTCGGGAGAGCATCCGGCTTACATCCGGAAGGTCACAGGTTCGAGCCCTGTCCCGCCCAATTGCTGCAATAAACGGAGCCGTGGTCTAGATTGGTCTAGGACGCTGGATTGTCACTCCAGAGATCGCCGGTTCAAATCCGGTCGGCTCCGCCAGTTGTGTGCCGAGATAGCTCAGCCGGTAGAGCACAGCCCTGAAAAGGCTGGTGTCCCCAGTTCGAATCTGGGTCTCGGCACCATTTTTTTATGCGCATTCCGGGTTCTGTTTGGTCAAACACGCCAAATTTGCTAACGATCGCCCCAATTCACGAATATCACTAATACTGCTTACTGTACAGTCGACAATCTTTTCCACCCTCCTTCATCCGTGATATCTCTTAAAGATCCATCCTTGATCATTGCATAAGCTGGAAAGAGGAAAGCTCTTTTCAGCTCCAGTCCTTCGTGGTCTTCGTGTCCTTCGTGGTGAAATTGCTTTTCCCGTTCCGAGTTCTGCATTCCGAACTCACAGCTTGTCCTGGGCGTCCTGTCAGTCAACGCATACCACCTGACAGGCCTTTGCGTGAGCAAGCCTCTTTCGTCTCGCATTCTGAGGAAGATTCGTCACAAAGAACAGCAACGTCGCAGACGAGCTGCTCGGGGAGTGTAATGAACACTGGACCGGCTATTGCACCCCCCCAAGCTACGCAAGAATTAAGGCATCTTATCTTTTCCGTTCCAAGTTCCCCGTTGCTCATTCCGAGTTCCGCGTTTCCATCCGTTCCCCGTTCCCCTTCGTTCCGCGACTCTTTCTTCTTGACCACAGACCTCCTCATCCGCTATCCTAACACCGGAATGACAAAGGAATGGCAATGACTGATAAACCCACTGTAATCTGGGAGAAGACCCTTCTAACCCTCAAGAAAGAGATTCCAGCCGCAAGCTTCGCAACTTGGTTCTCCAAGGTGAAGCCTCTCAAGCTTGATTCCGGGGAGCTCGTCATCGAGGTGCCCGATTTGTTCATCAAGGGAGGGATAGAGCGACGCTACCGCGAATTGGTGCAGAGCGCTGCCTCCGACGCCTGTGGGTACGAAATCCGCCTGTTGATCAAGGTGTCGCCAGATCCAGTGACTGATTCTCTCGATCCACCAACCCTTGCCTCACGCGAGGCGTTGCCGATCCAGCCACACGATACACTCCCGTTGAATCGCGACTATACATTCGACATGTTCGTCCGCGGGAACAATAACCACCTTGCCTACGCCGCTTCGATGGCGGTCGCTGAAGCGCCGGGAAAAGCATACAACCCCCTATTCATCTATGGAAGCGTTGGTCTAGGAAAGACACACCTGTTACAGGCAATCGGAAACTTCATGATCGGCTCCGGGCTCCCGAAGACGGTTGTCTACACGACATCGGAGCGCTTCGCTATTGAGCTCATCACGGCGATCCGCAACAACACGACGCCCGCATTCCGAGAGAAGTACCGTCTCATCGACCTCCTATTGATCGACGATGTGCAGTTCCTGGAGGGGAAGGAAGCTACGCAGGAGGAACTATTTCACACCTTCAACGAGCTCTACGGAAGTGAGAAGCAGATCGTTCTGACCAGTGACCGACCGCCTGAGCAACTCTCCGGTCTACAAGACCGGCTCGTATCACGTTTCCGCTGGGGCCTGGTGGCCGATATTCAACCTCCCGACCTGGAGACACGCATCGCCATCCTGCGTGAGAAGTCGAGCAACCGCGGCATCCAGGTCGATGATCGTATTCTGGAGTTGATTGCCCGTCGCATTTCATCAAACGTGCGTGCCCTGGAAGGGGCATTGATAAAAGCGATCGCCCACGCAGAACTGGAGGGAACCAAGCTGACACAGAAGAGTATCGAGGGAATGCTTCCCGAAGAGGGAAAACGGGAGAAGCTGACGATCTCGCATATCAAGGACGAGGTAGCTACGCTCTACCACCTGAAAAGGCATGATCTAGAGGGGGCGAGCCGCAAGAAGGAGATATCACAGGCAAGGCACATGGCGATTTACCTCGCACGTGACATGACAGAGAACTCATTCCCCTCAATCGGAAAGGAATTCGGCAATCGCGACCACACAACGATCATGCACTCGTACATGAAAGTAAAGACCCTTCTCAAGGAGACTCCACTCCTGCATGCAGAGGTAAACGAGATAAAAGAGGGATTACGTGCTCGTTTCCAAGAAAACACGTAGAACAAAGCTCGTATTTATGGGCACTTCAACGAAACATCGCGCTTTCACGCCTGTGGAAAACTCTGTTGATAAGTGGTTGAAAAGGGGTGTAAAACGATGCTTGCCTGTGGAAAAGACCGGTGCAATTCTGGGTCACATGTTCTCCACTTCGCTTGTCCACGGTTTTCCACCGTTATGCACACCTTATCCACAGGGTTTTCCACAGCGCCAAATACCATCTACAACAGAATTCCCTTGCTTTTCCACAGATCGAACGTACAACTACAAGTACTACTATCTTTTTTATCAACGATAAGATGAAGAATTGGGTAAGAGAGATCCTTAGCCATTACAACCTTGACAACGAGTTCTCAGACCAACAAGTTCTCCTGTTCTGGAACGACATTGTCGGACCACACCTAGCACGCATGACACGTGCCACCAGGTTCTCCAATGGAACACTTACCGTTGAGGTAGCTTCCTCAGCCGTATCACAGGAACTAGATTTCTTGAAGCAGCGCTACATCGATCTGCTAAATAAACGAATGGAAAGAGAAGTCTTGCAAAGGATTCGCTTTGTTCCAGGCCACTTTCCGCGTCCCCGCGTTATGCCAGTGATCGATGCGGAGGATACTACAGACGACGAGCTTGCCCTCTCTGACATCGCTGATGCCCATCTGCGAGAGTCGTTTGCCTCCCTCTACCGAACGCAGCGACAGCGCGAACGAGCAATGCTACGAGCAGGAGCGCGCCGCTGTCCGCGTTGCGGTGTGGTCTTCTTTGGTAATGATCAAATTTGCCCCGGGTGCCAGTTCGACGAGATTGATGACAAGTAGCAAGCAGGCTACAATTAGGCCTTATGCAAGCAGTCAAACATACAACGATAATCGGTATTCGCTCGGAATCTGAGCGACGAGCCGTGATAGCCAGTGATGGACAGGCAACACTGGACACGATGGTCATCAAGAGCAAGACGAAGAAAGTCTACCGTCTGCAAAACGACAAGGTCATCGTTGGTTTCGCGGGGGCGACAGCCGACTGTCTGGCCATGCTCGAACGCTTCGAAGGAAAGCTGAAAAAGCACAATGGGCGACTGCGTAGAGCAGCGGTGGAGCTGACCAAGGAGTGGAGAACCGATCGTGTCCTGCGCCACTTAGAAGCGGTCATCATCACAGCAAGCGAAGAAGGGATGCTCATGATCTCTGGAGCCGGCGACGTTCTCGAACCGGACGAGCAGGTAATTGGCATCGGTTCGGGAGGGGCGTACGCGCTCGCCGCTGCGCGGGCCTATTTGTCCATGCCCGGGATGCCTGTTGCCGAGATCGCACGCAAATCGCTTGAGATAGCGGGTTCGATCGACATCTACACAAATAAAGAAATTAGTGTCGAAGAAGTTTCGTGGTGAGGAGTTGAGAATGACCGATCTCATTGAAGTTCAAACAGTATCACCGGCTGGATTGACGCCGCGCCAGATCGTCACGGAGCTGGATAAGTACGTCGTCGGTCAGGCCGAGGCGAAGCGGTGCGTGGCCATTGCCCTGCGTAATCGGATGCGCCGCCAGATGGTGCAAGACGAGATCCGTGAGGAGATCAAGCCGAAGAACATCCTCATGATCGGGCCTACGGGTGTTGGCAAGACGGAGATATCTAGACGCTTGGCTCGCCTCACTACGTGCCCGTTCTCCAAGGTTGAAGCGACGAAATTCACTGAGGTTGGATACGTAGGCCGCGACGTGGAGTCGATGGTGCGTGACCTTGTGGACATGGCAATCGACATGATGCGCGAGGAGGAGATCCTGCGCGTCGAGGACCGAGCTGAGGACGTCGTCACGGATCAGATTGTCGATGCTCTCCTGCCGATGACGGCAGAGAGTGATCCCGAGCGGGTGGAGAGCGCGAAAAAGACACGTGCCAAGCTGCGGGAGAAGCTCCTCGCTGGCGACCTCGAAGAACGGATGATCGAGATCACGACTGAGGAACAGGTTAACCCACAGCTTGATGTCTTCTCCCAAGACGGGATGGATCAGATGGGGATTAATTTGGGAGACATGTTCTCCGGGATCATTCCTCCGAACCGGAAGAATCATCGCTTGCGCATTCGCGATGCCCGGCCAGTCCTATTAGACCAGGCGCTAGACAACCTGATCAACATGGAGGACGTACGCCAAAGTGGGCTACAGCTTGCGGAGGAGACTGGGATCATCTTCCTCGATGAGATCGACAAGATCGCCGCTGGCGGACGGCAAGAGTCTGGCGGGCCTGGTGTATCGCGTCAGGGCGTGCAGCGCGACCTCCTTCCTCTCCTCGAAGGGACGACCGTGCGCACCCGGTATGGGACAGTCTCGACGGAAAACGTCCTATTTATCGCTGCAGGGGCGTTCAACATGTCCAAACCATCAGACCTTATCCCAGAGTTGCAAGGGCGGCTGCCGATTCGTGTTGAGCTCGATGACCTAACTGCAGAGGACTTTCAGCGTATCCTGCGCGAGCCCAAAGACGCGCTTGTGAAACAGTACAAGGCCCTATTAGGTGTAGAGAAGGTTGAATTGCACTTAGAGGACGACGCAATCGACGAGATCGCGCACATTGCCTATGAACTGAATCAGAGTATGGAGAACATTGGTGCTCGCCGCTTGGCGACAGTGATGGAGAAGCTGATGGAGGACATCTCCTTCTCTGCCGATGAGCACCAGGGCGAGACAATCACCATCGACCGCGATTACGTCAATAATTGCCTTGCGGGAATAGTTGAGGACCCCGACCTGTCGCGCTACATCCTGTAGAAGCTGAGCTTCTGTCTCATTACTCATCACTCATTAACCATCACTGTGCGTGCGTTGCCGAAGGACAGCGTTGGCGTGTATGATGTCGCATTCATAGAAGGAGGAAAGAGCATGATCCATATCTCTTTGCCAGACGAGTCAAAGCTGGAAATCACTCCTGGTGCCTCGCTTGCCGAGGTAGCACAGGTGATCGGACCGGGCCTGGCCAAGGCCGCGGTCTGTGCGGATGTCGATGGAACCTTGCGTGATTTGCGCGAGCAAGTGAGTGAGGACGCCACGGTGACGTTCTTCACGCGCGGCTCGCAGGAGGCGCTTTCAGTCCTGCGCCATACGACGACGCACATAATGGCCCAAGCGGTGAAGAGGCTCTTCCCGGAGGCACAACTCGGTATCGGACCGGCGATCGAAGACGGGTTCTACTACGATTTCGCAGTGGATGAACCGTTCACTCCTGAACAGCTCACTTTGATTGAGGATGAGATGCGGAAGATCATCGCCACTGCCTACCCAATCGAGCGGTTGGAGGTAAGCAGGGCTGAGGCGGAAAAGGTCTTGAGCGAGCAGAATGAATCGCTGAAGGTTGAGCTCCTTGCTGACCTCGATGATGAAACGATCACCATGTTCAGGCAGGGCGAGTTCATCGATCTCTGCCGTGGACCGCACCTCAAAAACACCGGAGAGGTCAAGAAAGAGGCGTTTAAGCTTCTCTCTGTTGCCGGTGCATACTGGCGAGGCGATGAGTCACGATCAATGTTGCAGCGGATCTACGGGACCGCGTGGGAGAGCAAGAAGGATCTCGCCTCGCACCTGGAGAAGCTAGAGCAGATCGAGGCGCGCGATCATCGCAAGTTGATAAAGCAGCTCGATCTGGTTAGCTTCCACGAGGAGGCCGGGGCCGGTCTTGCCTATTGGCATCCCAAGGGCGGCCGCATGCGTGTGATCATCGAGGACTACTGGCGCAAGCTCCATTATCAAGGGGGATATGACATCGTGTTCACTCCCCACATCGGGCGCGGCAAGCTGTGGGAGACCTCCGGCCACCTCGATTTTTATCGCGATGGGATGTATGCCCCGATGGATGTCGACGGGCAGGATTACTACATCAAGCCGATGAACTGCCCGTTCCATATCATGATCTACAAGTCGAGAACCCGCTCCTATCGCGATCTGCCGCTGCGCTGGGCCGAGCTGGGGACGGTCTATCGCTATGAGCGGAGCGGCACCCTGCACGGTCTGTTGCGCGTGCGTGGGTTCACCCAGGACGATGCGCACATCTTCTGCACCCCGGATCAGGTAGAGGACGAGATCCTTCGTGTGTTGGATTTTAGCCTGAACCTGCTGCGCGGTTTTGGGTTCGAGGAGTTCAAGATCGAGCTGTCGGTACGCGACCCGAACAAGCCGGATAAGTACGCCGGAGAGGACGCGATGTGGGAGCAAGCCGAGGCATCGCTCGTCAAGGCGCTCGACACGCGCGACCTTCCCTACAAACGCATGGAGGGAGAGGCCGTGTTCTACGGCCCGAAGATCGACATCAAGATCAAGGACGCTCTCAACCGCACGTGGCAGTGCACCACTATTCAGTTTGACTTCAACCTCCCAGGGCGTTTCGATATGAGCTACATTGGCGAGGACGGGGCGGAGCACCGGCCGTACATGATCCATCGTGCCCTCCTTGGGAGCCTGGAGCGGTTCTTCGGCATTCTGGTGGAGCACTACGCCGGCGCGTTTCCCGTCTGGCTGGCGCCGGTACAGGCGATGGTGATCCCAATCTCCGATCGCCATAACGACTACGCTCGCCAGGTGGGTGATAGCCTCAAATCGGCTGATCTGCGTGCTGACATCGACACATCGTCGGGGCGGATGAACGCCAAGATCAGGAGTGCGCAGATGGAGAAGATCCCGTACATGCTCGTCGTTGGTGACAAGGAAATTGAGAGCGGTAGCGTAGCAGTCCGCCTGCGCAGCGGGGAGGACCTTGGTGCGATGCCCTTGGACGATCTAGTTGCGATGATAAAGCGCAAGGTGGAGGAGAAAGCGCTTCTCTAGGAGGTAACAATGGAGGAATGGACCCTTCTCATACGTGTTCTTGTCGCCGCTGTTCTTGCTGGGGTGATTGGAGCTGAGAGGGAACTCCACGGTCGCCCGGCCGGGCTGCGCACGCACCTGCTCGTGGGGACTGGCGCAGCGCTGGTTATGGTCACCTTTGTCCTTACCGCTCGCGTCCTCCCGTCCGATGGTATGTGGGCACAACTAGTGCGAGTCGATCCGGGGCGGCTTGCCGCGGGGATCATCACGGGGATCGGATTCTTGGGTGCGGGAACGATCATGCGTACCGGCGACTGGGTCTTTGGTCTGACAACTGCCGCGTCCCTCTGGTTTGTCGCTGCGCTGGGCATCGCCGCTGGCGAAGGGCTGTATATCATCGCTGCGGGAGGGATGGTAATTGGGCTGATCGTCCTGACAGTGATGGATCGGCTCGAACAGCGGATTCCAAGCGCTGTTCTTCACCAACTGGTTGTTGAGACCAGTGCACAGGCGCAGGAAGACGTCATTGCCGCTGTCGATCGCCTGCGCTCCGACAAGACGATGCGCGTTCGCTTGACAGGCTGGGAAGTGAAGGACGGAAAAGAGCGTGTCACCCTCCACTTTCGCATTCGTCACCGTGGATCGGTAGATATTGGCAGTATCGCCTCGGCGATTTCGGCCCTCGATGGTGTGTCTAGCTTGCGGCTCGAGTAAGAGTGCGGAGCGCCGAACTCGGAACGGAAAAGAGGTTCCTCGCACTCCAGGCAAGGTACGGGACAGAGATCGCGTTTCCCGTCAATTTTTCCTGTCTTCTGCTTTTCTTGGCGTTCTTTCGCGTATTGCCGAGAAGCACAAGGACCTTACCGCTGAGGGCGCAGAGATCGCTGAGAAAGGCCATGCCTCTTGAGTTTCAAGTATCTTTCTTCTCTCTACCTATTTACGCTTTTCTTGGCGTTCTTTGCGCCTGCCTGTGCCGGTACGGCAGACAGGTCTTT
>JAYEFP010000063.1:0-2899 GCA_034715975.1 Candidatus Bipolaricaulota bacterium
CGGATTCTACGAGCTTCATGGCGACCGCATGACTGGAGATGACCGCGCGCTTCTTACGGGCCTTGCTGAGTTGGATGGGCGAAATGTGGCCGTCATTGCGCAGCAGAAAGGACGTACCCCGGCGGACAACAAGGAACGTTACTTCGGAATGGCTCGTCCTCAGGGATATCACAAGGCGATCAGGATGATGCATCTCGCCGAGCGGTTCGGATTCCCGATAATCAGCATGATCGATACACCTGGCGCCTACCCTGGTCTCGAATCTGAGGCCAACAACATCGGTGGGGCAATCGCAAAGAGCATCGTGTCGATGCTCGAGATAGCGGTGCCGACTGTGGCCGTTGTCATCGGAGAAGGCGGATCAGGCGGAGCGGTGGCGATCGGCGCCGCTGATCGCGTGCTAATGCTGGAGAACGCGATTTTTTCGGTGATCAGTCCCGAGGGGGCGGCAGCAATCCTCTGGAAGAGCAAGAAGCGGGTCAAGGAGGCAGCAGCAGCGCTGAAGCTTACAGCACCGGAGCTCCTCGATATGGGAGTGATAGATGAGGTCATCCCTGAACCGCTTGGTGGTGCCCACAAGGATATCGCGCAGACCGTGTCCGCACTCAAAGAGAGCCTCATTCATCACTTGAGTGAGCTTGGTGAGAAGACCATCGATGAGCTCATGTCCTCACGATACGAGCGCTACCGCGACACCGGCCGCTACAGCACCCTGGCTGACTGATAATCGCGAGTGATTGAACGGCATCCATAACCCTGGCAAGTAAATCGCATTGAGAGCAAATGCAAAAATGAGTATAAAACAGTTTGGAGGTCCCAAGAAATGACATTCTATGGTGGGAAGGAATTGAGAGAAGCGTATCGTGATGCGCAGACGGGCGGTTACGCGTTCATGGCGAACAATATCGCGGAGCAGAATATACTCATTGGGCTTCTGCAGGGGTACAGCGAACGCAAGTCGGATCTTGTAGTGCAGGTTTCCCCGGGAGCGGCAAAGTTCGCCGGGGCGGGGGACAAGCTCGCTGGGTTGCGCAGCTTGTCCCACCAGGTACAGATCCTTGGAGGCCGATTTCCAATTGGCGTTTTTCTGAACCTCGATCACTTCACGACAAAGGAGATGGATATTATCGAGATTGCCATCTCCGAGAGCCTCGTGTCATCGATCATGATCGATGCCTCCAAGGAGGACTACGAGGAGAACATCAGCATCACGCGCAGGGTCGTCGATATGGCCAAGGGGAGCGATATCCTTATCGAGGCGGAGCTCGGGAAGATCAAGGGGGTGGAGGACGAGATTGCTTCTCTCGATGCGTTCTATACCGATCCCGACGATGCCGTCGAATTCATAAAGCGCAGTGGCGCGGACCTACTGGCGATCTCCGTCGGTACGCAGCACGGTGTCTCCAAGGGTAAAGACGTTGTCTTGCGCACGGACATCGTCGATAGGGTGCACAAGCGTCTTGTCGAGAACAGGCTCGATGTTCCTCTCGTTCTGCACGGCACATCGGGCCTCCTTGCCGAACAGATCCGTGAGATCATCCGTTATGGGATCTGCAAGCTGAATAAAGACACCCGTTATCAATACGAATACGCGCGTGCGGCACACGACTATTATGTTTCGCATACCGCTTCCATCGTACCACCAGCGGGTGTACCCGATGATGCCAACGGACTCTTCTCCAAGAGCGATTGGACGCCGGTGAAGAAAGACTTTGATCCACGTGTCGCGGGAAGGGCGATTCAGGAACGGGTCAAGCAAGTAGCGATGGATCTCATTGATCAGGCGGGAAGCGCAAATCATTCAATCGTTGGAGGGAACTGACATGCGAAGAGCAGGAATATTGACCGGTGGGGGAGATTCTCCTGGGATTAACGCGGCGATTCGCTCGGTCGTGCGCTTCGGGTACAAACACGGCGTGGAGACGGTCGGCTTTCGCGAGGGGTGGCTTGGCCCGATGGAGGACCTGACGAAGCCGCTGGAAGTGAAGGACGTCTCCGGCCTCCTCCACATCGGAGGGACCATCCTTGGCAGTTCACGCACTAACCCGTTCAACATCGATGGAGGGGTGGAGAAAATCGTGGGCACGCTCAAGCGAAATGCGATCGACTTCCTCGTTGTCGTCGGTGGGGACGACACGTTGGGGGTTGCGCATCGCCTCGCGGAACACGGCATAAATGCGGTCGGCATCCCGCAGACGATAGATAATGACATTGCGATGACGGATTACGCGGTCGGTTACGCCTCTGCCCTTGATGTAATCACCGACGCCCTGGATCGCCTTCATACTACGGCCTTCTCCCACCATCGGGTTCTCATCCTAGAGGTAATGGGGCGCGATGCCGGTTGGCTGAGCCTGATGGGAGGGATCGCCGGTGGCGCGGACGTCATCCTCATCCCTGAGCAGGAATTCGACACTGACGAGGTGCACCGCAAGATTCTTCATCGTCAAGCGCGCAAGAAGCACTTCAGCATCATCATTGTCGCCGAGGGTGCGATGCCTAAGGGATTGAACGGGCAGGTTCTCGCCGAGGCGAAGGTCGATTCGTTCGGACACATGCGCCTGGGAGGAGTGGGGCAGTATGTCGCCAATCAGCTATCCACAATGATGCAGATGCCCGTTCGAGTGACGAACCTCGCCTATCTGCAGCGCGGAGGGAGCCCATCGCCGTTCGATCGAATCCTCGCCACGAGGTTTGGCGCCGCAGCTATTGAGTTTGCTCTCCAGGAGAACTTCGACGTAATGACCGCCATCCAAGGGACGAAGATTGTAGCAGTCAACCTGGAAGACGCACTGCGCGAGTCACGCCCTGTAGATCCGGGATTGTTCTACCTGATCGACCTGTTCGAATAGTCTACAGAAGCATTTTCTCCATGTCTGAATCGAACGGGTGCAGGGTA
>JAYEFP010000064.1:0-4079 GCA_034715975.1 Candidatus Bipolaricaulota bacterium
CGCGAATAGAGCAGATGTAGGATAGCGTGCTCGATCCCACCTACGTACTGATCCACAGGGAGCCAGTTGTTTACATCGTCAACGACGAACGGAACCTCTTCGTTCTTGGCCGAGATGTAGCGCAGGTAGTACCACGAGGAGTCGACGAACGTGTCCATCGTATCAGTATCGCGCCGTGCCGGACCTCCGCAGATGGGGCACGTGGTCTCCGCGTAGCCGGGTATGTCCGCCAGGCCCATCTTGCCGATGAACTCCACATCCGGAAGGAGAATAGGTAGGTCCTTCTCCGGGACGGGGACGATGCCGCACTTGTCGCAGTAGACGATCGGGATCGGCGCGCCCCAGTAGCGCTGGCGAGAGATGAGCCAATCGTGCAGCCGGAAATTGATCGCTCCCTTCCCCTTTCCGGTTTCCTCCAGCCAGGTGATCACTTTTTCCGTCGCTTCTTCGCCAGGGGTGCCGGTCAATTGGCCCGAGTTGATGATATTCCCATGCTCGGCATGGAAGAGGACGCCTGAGTAGAAGGGAAAACTCGACATTACCTCCATCACCGTGCGGTACTTTCGTGACCTCTCGTCAAGCGCGTGGCAGCGCTCCATGATCGCCCGATCGGCTTCGACCGAGTCAAACTCGACAATATCGTCGTGGAAGATGAACAGCCAGCGTCCGCCGACAACCTCGCTCCAGCTACCGGGCTTCAGGTGCACCTGCACAAGCTTTGCATACGCGTCGGCCCGATCGGCGTCCATTGTTAGGTAGATCCCATCGTCCTTCTTGTCGAAGGCGAATCCCGCCTCGCGTAGATCCTTCTCCACACCATCATCCGTGCTTCCGACGGGAATGTAGCTCTTTGTCACGCCGTCGGTACGCTCGATCACAGGGATGATCGGGAGGCCGAACTTGATGGCGAAAGCGAAGTCGCGCTCATCGTGCGCCGGTACAGCCATGATCGCCCCAGTGCCATAGCTCATCAGCACGTAGTCGGCGATCCACACCGGAATCTTTTTCCCGTTTACCGGGTTGATTGCGTAGCCTCCGGTGAATACGCCCGTCTTCTCTCGCTCGGTTGATGCCCTCTCGACTGCCGTTTGTTTCGCCGCCTGGAGGCGATATTCGGCCACGGCCGCACGCTGCTCATCTGTGGTCAACTTGTCCACAAGGGGATGTTCCGGAGCGAGGACCATGAACGTTGCTCCCCACAGGGTGTCGGGGCGGGTGGTAAAGACGACGATCTCCTCGTCATCTTTCGTGCGGAAGGTCACCTCTGCGCCAACGCTCCTGCCGATCCAGTTTGATTGCATCTTCTTTACATTCTCCGGCCACCCGTCGAGTGTCTCCAGATCGTCGAGGAGGCGGTCGGCGTAGTCTGTGATCTTGAAGAACCACTGTTCGAGCGTCTTCTGTACCGGCGGCGTGCCGCAGCGCTCGCAGACGCCACCGACAACCTGCTCGTTGGCAAGGACGGTATCACAGGTGGGGCAGTAGTTGACCGTCGCTCGCTTCTTGTAGGCGAGGCCGTGCTCGTACAGCTTGAGGAAGAGCCACTGTGTCCACTTGTAGTAATCGGGAAGGCACGTCGTCACTTCGCGGTCCCAATCGTACTCGATCCCCCAGGCGCGGAACTGCTCTTTGGCGTGAACGATGTTGTCGAGCGTCCAGTTGCGAGGATGGATTCCACGTTCGATTGCCGCATTCTCCGCAGGCAGACCAAACGCGTCCCAGCCCATCGGGTTTAGGATGTTGTACCCGCGCATTCGGTAGAAGCGGGTGACAACGTCGCCGATGATGTAGTTTCGCCCGTGCCCCACGTGCAGCGATCCCGAGGGGTATGGGAACATGTTCAAGTAGTAAAACTTCTTCTCGATTGCGTCCGTCGGTGCGCGGAAGAATCCGCGTTCTCCCCAGAAGTCGCGCCAGCGTTCCTCTATCTCCTTGAAGTCGTACCGCTCTATTTTCTCATCTACCATAACCTAAGTTCTCCTCTTGCCAATCGTTCTGCCTCCTGCAGCAATTCATGCACATCCTTCATCGAACGCATCTCACTGTACAGCCGCAGAATCGGCTCCGTCCCTGAGGCGCGAAACAGGAGCCAGCCTTCCTTGAATCTCAGCTTGATCCCATCGAGGGCCTCCACGCTCATCACCTTGTGACCAGCAAACGTATCCGGCGGGTTTTCCTTTAGCTTGGCGACAACCTCTAAACGGCCTTCCACCTCGATATCACGACGATGGTAAAACCGTGGGCCGTACTTGTCGAACAGCGACTGCACAATCTCGCTCGCGGGCTTACCTGCACTGGCCACAATCTCGGCCAGGAGCACGGAATGAAGGACGCCGTCCCGTTCCGGGATATGCCCTTGGATGGCGATGCTCCCGCTCTCCTCGGCCCCGATCAAGACGTCGCCCCGTTTGAGGATCTGCTCACAATGGTGCTTAAACCCGATCGGAACGACGATCTGAGTCAGACCATAGTCCTCGCACATATCGCGAGCCATATCGGTGAGGTTGAACGCAGTGACGACCGACCCGCGCAAGCCGCGCTCCTCGACGAGGTAGCGGAAGATGAGGGCGAAGGTGAGGTGGGCATCGATGAACCCGCCCTTCTCGTCCATTGCCGAGATGCGGTCGCCATCGCCGTCCGTGACCACGCCGATCATGTTGCGCTTCCGCCGGCGTAAGGATGCGATCACGGCGCGCAGCGGAACGAGGTTCTCCTCCAGCGGTTCGGGCTTCTTCCCACCGAACAGCGGATCGTGCCGTCCGCGAATGTGAGTGTAGGAAACGCCGTACTCACGCAGAAGCTGCGACACATACCCCTGTGCCGAGCCGTACATGGAATCGATGACCACGTGTACCGGGGATGCGGTGAGGCAAGCAGGGTCGATCAGCGTGCGCACTTTCTCCAGGAAAGGTGTCTTCATATCGACCTTCTCGATCAACCCTTCCGGGGAATGCGGTATGGGAACCGCACTTGAGAGGTGTTGTTCTACCTCGTCTGTCACTTCGCTGGGAGCGGAGCCGCCGTACTCGGCCTTGTACTTGATCCCGTTATAGATCGGCGGATTGTGGCTGGCGGTGAACATGATCCCCGCCGCCGCTTTCTGGTGTACAACCGCGTAGGAGACTGTGGGTGTAGTGACCGGAGCATCACTGATGCTGACCGGGATTCCGGAATCGTGCAGCACGCGTGCAAAGTGGTGCGCAAACTCCGGCGACAGGAAGCGCATGTCGTAGCCCACAACCACTCCGTTCGCGGCCGGACGGTACGGAGAGCCCCAGTCTGTGTAGATATCGAGCTTCTTCCGCTGCTCAGAAACGAGGAACTTCGCCGTCGCTTCGGCGACACGTGCTACGTTGTCAAACGTGAAGCCGTCGGCGATAACGGCACGCCACCCGTCAGTTCCGAACTTTATTCTTCTTGCGTCTTCTTGGCTTCCTCTTTTTTCCACGTTGTTCTCCTGTACGCACACGCGATGTTGTATTAATCCGTTGAACGTTCTCCGGCAGGATGAGATCGTTGCGTGCGAGAATCTCAAGCAGCAGGGTGTAGGGGATCGATGTCTCCACCCATAGTGCATCGATCTCCACCACTCCGTTCTTCACCGGAACGTGCGGAATTGCCCGTTCCACCGCCTGCTTGTAGCGGGCGAGCATCTCCTCGTCGGTCAGTACTTCAGTAGTTGTATTCAACGGTGTATTCTACCTCGATCTCCCCACCTGCGGGAACGCTGACTACGTACTTGATCGTGTTGGAATCGACATTCTCATACGGTTGCTCTATAGTGACAAATGTAACCACGCCGTCGCTCTTCTCTTGGAATGTCAACCACGCGTTGATTATCTTCCATGTTCCGCTTAGATGTTCTCGGACATCGATCGAAACATCCTTGTCCTTGTGATTGCGCAGGGCAATACGGTACGTCTCGCGATAAGTGGATGTCGCAATCTTCTCGCGGGAAACCTGCGTCCTCTCTCCGATGAGATCGAAGGAACTGCCTACCAGCAGGCTGACCGTCTCGTCCCGCGCTGTGTGATCGATCGCGTCTTCCCCCAAGAAGAGGAGCGCACCATCGGCATCTC
>JAYEFP010000064.1:4179-10392 GCA_034715975.1 Candidatus Bipolaricaulota bacterium
CGGGAAACCTGCGTCCTCTCTCCGATGAGATCGAAGGAACTGCCTACCAGCAGGCTGACCGTCTCGTCCCGCGCTGTGTGATCGATCGCGTCTTCCCCCAAGAAGAGGAGCGCACCATCGGCATCTCCGAATAGGCGCACCGTCCCCGCAGGGAGGGGTATTCCCAGCCCGTTTTCCACGCTGTTGTCGAACGAGACCTCCACCTGCACCCCCGGGTTGCTTGCACCATCGTAGATGTAGGTCTTTTGCACCGCAACTGTGCTTGCCTTAGCGTAAGGGACGACAAGTGCGTCGCCGCTTGCAAGATCGATTGTTCCGGGCAGGGTGTACAGATGGTACTCAAACGCGCTTTGCTCACTTGCGCCCATCTCCATCGCCGCCATTGGCGCGACGCGCAGCGTATCGTAATACTTAGGTGCCACCTGATTCACATCTCCGGTGACGAAACGGACAGTTGCCCCGGTAAAGTCCAGTCCACACTGGTTGACAAGGGTGATCTGTCCTTGTAGCGAAAGCGTCGACTGGTCCTCATCGAGGACGCAGATGTAGCTACCCTGCCAGGAGAGATCGCGTGTCAGATAGGAGATCGTGGCTGGGACATCACCCGTCTTGTCAGATTCAATCTTCAAGGTCAGCAGGGGATCGAGAGAGTACAAGCCTCTATCGCCCAGGCCCACCTGTTGTGGCTGCGCGATGGTGCGGATCGCTCCGGAGGAATCAAGAATCGTTACCGCGTCCGTCCCATACGTAAGGAGCGTTCCGCGATAGATACCATTTGCAGTGATTACCTCAACGTTCTTCCCAATGGCGGCTAAAGTGAGATCACCAGCACTTGTGTAGTTGAACGACTGTGAGACGATCGTTCCTTCTGTTTCGATCAGGACCGACTCTGGGATCAGGCTCGCTGGAACTGGAAGCTCGATATCACTCATTCCCTTGGTTAGGCTCAACGCAGCTGTATCCTGCACACAGGCGATCCCTTGCGAATAGATCGTCAGCACCGGCGCTGCCGACGCGAGAAGCGACATGACCAACAGACAGACAATAAAGCCAATTGCAGCATTACCCTTGCGCATGGTATCCCTCCCTTGATAATAGAGATGATAGCACACGTAGCCGTAAGTTGTAAAGGAAACGGGTTTCTTGCATTGCGCGGTTGCGATAGTGCTTTGACGGTAGTCCGTGGTTTTGTGATAGATCCATCCGCAGGCTACAATCGCTACTCGAATGAACTACCCCGCCGCAAGCGGACGGTGTATCAAGAGGCTTTGCAAAAAGCACGCCCCATCGGGCGGGAAATGAACCCCTGTAGGGGATTCAAAGGAGACGACGTATGCAAAGGTTGTTCATTGTAGTCATAGTTCTTTTTTTCTCGGTGTCCGCATTTTGTGCCCCGCAGGCCAACGCCGGACAGGAGGCCAAACTCTCACCGGCACTGCGAGAAATGCTGTCCAGGATAGGTGACATCGAGGATCTGTCGAGGTACGCGCCGTCCATGCAGGTCTTCGGTCCCAATGGACTGATCATTCTCCCGATCACTCCCAGCGATGACACGGCAGAGGAGCTGGGGGTTCTGGTCAAGTTGCGGCATCCGTTCTTTGGGATGAGCTTCCTTGGCCTGCCGGTGACGGTCTCCACAGGGACGATTCTGGGGATGAAGATTCCCCTCGCTTTTCTTCTGACGCTGATCTCTTCACCAGATGTGATATACGTGGAACCGGCATGGAAGACTGAGCCGAAGCTCGACGTGAGTGTTCCTGCGATCGGGGCAGACCTTGTGCACGCCCCTCCCATATCGGACATTGGAGAGAACGTGATCGTCGGTGCTGTAGATACGGGGATCGACTACATGCACCTGGACTTCCGCTACGATTCTGATGGAGATGGGTTTGAGGAGTCATCACGCATCCTCTCGATCTGGGATCAGACGAGCGGCCTGTTCGGCGCCAAGTATGATCGCTCGGACATCGAGAGCGACATCGCCGGTGGGTTCGGACCTAACAATGGAATCGTTCGCGAGGAAGACAGCAGCGGTCACGGTACACACGTCATGGGAATCGCCGCGGGAGACGGGTCGGCGTCTGTTGCCGGGATGATCGGCGTCGCCCCCGGGGCGCAGATAATCGAGGTGAAGACCTCATTCTACACCTCTGACATCCTCTCTGGCGTGAGCTACATCTTCGATCAAGCGGAGCAGGCGGGGCTGCCCGCGGTGGTCAACCTGAGCCTCGGCGGGCAAGACGGTCCACACGATGGGACGAGCCTGTTCGAGCAAGGATTGGATGAACTTGTCGATCGTCCAGGGCGGGCGATTGTTGTCTCGGCGGGAAATGAGGGGGACGAATTGCTGCATGTTGGGCATTCGCTTTCTGGGAACATGTCTACCTTTTCCGTCGATCCGGGATCTGATTCTCTGGATATGTCCCTGTGGTATCCGGGAGGATCGGCATTCACGATCACCGTCATCCCTCCAATCGGGAGTCCACTCACTGTCACAACCGGAACAACTGGCCACGACCTGAGTGCCAGCGGTATGGTCAACGTGGATAATGCCTCCGCCGGGACGAACCCGGAGAACAACGCTAACGAAGCCTGGATCAGGTTGAGCGTACTTACGACTGGCGCTCCGTGGAACATTACCGTAACAGATGCCGCGGGTGGAGGAAGATTTGATGGCTGGATCACGTCGAGTGACGGTACGATCATCGGCGGTGACTCGCTCCTCACGGTCGACGAGCCGGGGAACGCCAACAAAGTGATTACCGTGGGATCGTTCAACACTAAGGCACAGTGGGCATCTCTCGCTGGCCAGCCGGACTTCTTGGCGAGTACGCAGTTGGGAGCTCTGTCGTACTTCTCTAGCCTCGGCCCGACGCGCGATGGGAGGCAGAAACCGGATATTGCAGCGCCTGGAGCGTGGATCTGCTCCGCTCTCTCCGTCAATTCGGTGTCTGCGCTCTACCTCACGAACCCCGATGGGGTGCACACGATGAATCTGGGGACGAGCATGGCCGCACCGCACGTGACCGGCGTGATCGCGTTGATGCTATCTGTTGACCCGCAGTTGACGACGGATCAGATTAGCGCTGTGCTGATTGACACGGCAACACAGGACACATTCACCGGAAGCGTCCCCAACACAAGCTGGGGCTACGGGAAGCTGAACGCGCAAGACGCGGTCGCCGAGATAATCAGCCAGATGAATCCACTGCCCAAGGACGTGCCAACGATTGCGCTTATGGAGAATCCGGTAAGCACTGAGGCAACGTTTATCTATCGGTTGTTGCAGGACACGACGCAGGCACGCCTGCACGTGATCACGGTTGCCGGAGTATCGGTGCTTGATGTGGACCTGCCGATAAGCGGGAGGCAGTACACTTGGAACTTGATAGACGATGTGGGGCGGTCGCTTGCAAATGGCCTCTACCTGTACGCAATCACCACCGACCAAGGGAATTCCGCGGTGGGGAGGCTGGTGATCACTAGATGAAACGAGTATTCCTTCTTTTCTTGTTGTCAATTACCTTCCTTACCGTGACGAGCCTCGCGAGCCAGTACGGAAACGTTGCCGGGATCTTTGATCTCTCGCCATCGGCCCGCGCGGCGGGGATGGGCGGGGCGTTTGTCGCTCTTGCCGACGATGAGAGTGCGGTCTTCTATAATCCCGCTGGCCTTGGCTGGATTCACAATATCAGCCTTTCTTCGCTTGTTGCTCGGCAGTTCGACGCGGTTAATTACGCGTCGCTCCAGCTTGCCCTTCCTTACTTTGGCGCGGCGATCCTCTACCTGGATTCCGGACCGATCGAGCAAGGCGAGGAGACATTTCGTTATTCAAGTGGTGGCGGGGTAGTATCGACCGGATTCAATATTGGCCCGGTCGGGATTGGAGGGCGGTTCAAGGTCTATCGTACAACTTTGCCGAACGAGATTATTGGATGGGCGTTCGACCCGGCACTCCTTGTGGTTACAGACATCGTACGTGTCGGTCTGTTGGTGGAGAATGCCTACAGTGAGCCGATCGCGTTCCCCAGCCACACGGAGGACTGGACGCCACGGACACGCATCGGCATCGCTCTTACCCTGTCACCGTCGGCTGGCGTCGGAGTGAATGCGAGCGTCGAAGGTGCAGGGTTATTCTCGTCTTCCCCGCACCTGTCCGCCGGGGTTGAGACGTACGTTGATGGCCTGGCGGCACGGATCGGGTATGATGGCGAGGGAGCGACGTTTGGCCTGTCGGTGCGTTTCTCGATCTTTCAGATGGACTGGGCGTATATCACGAGAGACGCCTTTCCTGATGCGCATCGCGTATCGCTGGAGTTTCGCTTTTAGGAGGACACGTGGACTACAAGAGACGGAGAACCATTCTAGGGAAAACCTGCTCCATGTTGATCGTCATTTTTCTTCTTGTTTCCTTTGCCGCTTTCTCAGTGACCGAGCAGGGAGAGAACTTCAAGCTCACGCTTACCGGGAGCAAGACGTGGACGCTAAGCTACGGTATCGGGGACGCCATCGGGTTGGCAAGAGCAGGCGGGAGTCCGTATCAGCTCTCACTCGACCAGTCGCTTGCCGTCGACATTAAGGGCGAGGCATTGTCGGTACTCACGATCAGCGCTCACTTCAACGACAAAGAGCCGGCGAGCATGCAGACGCTGACGATCAACCTCGACACGGACCACCTCAAGGGCGTGCTCGGTGATTTCTCTCTCGGTGGTGGGCAGGCGTTCGCCGTGTACAACAAGAAGCTCAAGGGGATGCGTCTCGACTACCTGCGCGATGGGACGACGTTGACCGGCGTCGTGTCGCAGATCGAGGGGATCTCGGAGTCACAGACATTCATCGGAAGCACGGCACACACGCAGGTCCTTTTCGCCGCTTCGCAGCCGGAAACTCCGTGGATCGCACAACCCTACAGGACGAACATCGCCGGATTGTACGCGTTCTCCCTCTCCTCCCCGTTCATCGCCGACTTCTCTATTGTGGACCTCACTCTCGTGGTGAGCGATTCGCTGCGTGCGCTCCTCAGCGAGTACAGCCTCGGCTATCTGTACGATGACGTCTCCGCCTCCCCGTCGCAGGAGCTCAAGGGCGACACCTTCGCCGTGGTCGGTAACACCTCAGATACCTTAGTCTTGAAGTCGGAGCCGACATATCTACTGCGCAAGCGGCTCCAAGATGCGATCAAGGCCTACAACGAAGAGCATCAGCTCACGGGTGCCGATCGTAAGCTCTACCCATTCAACACGGGAAGCGAGTACGAGCTGGCATTCCTCAATAATCTTGCTACGCATGCGACACTGGACGTGGACGAGGATTCGTATCCCATCACCAGTGGAACGCAGCACCGCTTCTACTTCTTAGGAAAGAAGAACATCAAAAGTGCCTCTGTGACGGTTGAGGTGAGCATGGACGGTGGCACGTTCCGGCTGGTAACAGATCCGGAATTCACCAGTTACAAGGTGACGACCTACGCGACTGTAGGGATAATTGAGCTAGACTTTCCAGGTAGTTTCTTCGCTGGTGCGAACAATGCTGTTCGCGTGTCATTTGATTACAACGTATCCGGTGACATGTTCAACCTTGGCCTCTCGGTCGTACCGGGAAGCGAGAAGGTCTACCTGAACGGGAAGCTCCTCGTCCGCGATACGGACTACGCGATCGACTACGAGCTTGGCTTGCTCACTCTGCTTACGCAGGTTAAGGAGAATGACACGATACGCGTAGACTACGAGCGTTCGCGCGGAGGCTTGGGTTCAGGCGCCGAGTACGCAAGCAACTTCTATGGAACGATGCTCACTCTCCCCGTCTCGTCAGCCCTCACCCTCGATCTGAGCCTACTGCAGGCGGCGGACAGCGTAGGCGGAAGTATCGATAAGGAGCGGACACGTACCATGCCCAACACGCATACTGTCTCCGGCGTGGTGGGAACGATCAAACTCGACGGATTCAACGCGCAGTTCACGGTGGGGTACAACGACAACGTCTTCCCGTTCGACGACAACTTGCGTCTCAACATGCCAAACGAGATGACATCGATCCTCGTCGCTCAGGACTACACTCTCGTCGCGAGTTTCAACGGTCTGAGCGTTCGCCACAACGGCAAATGGACCGCGTACAGCGCGGCGAGCGGCCTGTCGGGGAGCCGGATCTACGCGATGGCTACCGACGGCGAGCGCGTATACTTCGGTACCTCTTCCGGTTTGAGCGTTCTCACCC
>JAYEFP010000065.1:0-10391 GCA_034715975.1 Candidatus Bipolaricaulota bacterium
ACGTATCGCCGTCCTTGATCGCACTAAGGAGTCGGGAAGCGATGGAGAACCCCTCTACAAGGACATCTCCACCCTCTACCAGGAGCAGGTGGGAGAGAGACCGCTCATCGTCGGTGGACGGTATGGCCTCGGGTCGAAGGACTTCACCCCAGCCATGGTCAAGGCCGTCTTTACCAACCTCGCCTTAGAATCGCCGCGGAACCACTTCACCGTGGGAATTACGGATGACGTGACCCACACCTCGCTCGTTGTTGATAAGGATATCGACGTCGCTCCAGAAGGAACGATCCAGTGCAAGTTCTGGGGGTTAGGCGCCGATGGAACCGTCGGGGCGAACAAGAGCGCGATCAAGATCGTCGGCAACAACACGGATCTCTACGCACAAGCCTACTTTGCCTACGACGCCAAGAAGTCGGGCGGAATCACCATATCACACCTGCGCTTTGGCAAGTCCCCGATCCAATCTCCATACCTCATCAAGACAGCCGACTATATCGCCTGTCACAACCCAGCGTTTGTGCACAAGTACGACCTTCTTGCCGGGATCAAGGACGGAGGGATATTCGTCCTTAATTGCCCGTGGAGCACCGCAGAACTGGAGAAGGAGCTCCCGGCCGCGCTGAAGCAGACGATCGCCGAGAAACATCTCAAGCTCTACACGATCGACGCCGTGAAGCTGGCCGGAAAGGTCGGGCTGGGAGGGCGGATCAACATGATCATGCAGACCGTCTTCTTCAAGCTCGCGAAGGTTCTGCCACTCGATGAGGCGATCGCCCACCTGAAAGAAGCGATCGTCAAGGCCTACGGGAAGAAGGGTGAGAAGGTCGTTCAGATGAACTACGCCGGCGTTGACGCCGCCCTAGAGAACCTAGTCGAGATAGAGGTCCCAACGAACTGGGCGAGCGCAACTGAAAGTCAAGAGGGGCTCGATCAGCCAAAGTGGGTGCGCGAGGTGATGCGCCCGATGATCCTGCAGGAAGGGGATTCCCTTCCCGTGAGTGCCTTCGCCGCGGAGCTCGACGGGAAATACGCCTGGACCGGACCGGATGGATCGTTCCCAGTGGCCACAACAAAGTATGAGAAGCGCGGGGTGGCGATCAACGTCCCCGAGTGGAACGCCGACAACTGTATCCAGTGCAACTTCTGTTCCTTTGTCTGTCCGCATGCGGCAATCCGGCCGGTGCTCGCCACGGAGGACGAACTCGCTGACGCCCCGGAAGGGTTCACGACTATCCCTGCCAGGGGGAAAGGGATGGAGGGGTTGAAATTCCGCATCCAGGTGAACACGCTCGACTGTACCGGTTGCGGTAACTGCGTCGATACCTGCCCGGGTATGAAGGGGAACAAGGCACTCAGTTTGCAGCCTCTAGCCAGTCAACTCGATCCACAGGTGGAGAACTGGAAGTTCTTCGAAGGGCTCCCTGGACATCCTGAGAGAGCTAACACAAAGACCGTTACTGGGAGCCAATTCCGTCAGCCCCTCTTCGAGTTCTCCGGTGCCTGCCCCGGCTGTGGGGAGACCCCTTACGTCAAGCTAGCAACGCAGCTGTTCGGCGAGCGAATGCTCATCGCCAACGCCACCGGTTGCTCCTCGATCTACGGAGGCTCCGCGCCCGCTGTCCCCTACTGCGTCAACAAGGACGGGCACGGCCCAACGTGGGCAAACTCTCTGTTTGAGGACAACGCCGAGTACGGGTTCGGGATGAACCTGGCACTGACCGCACGACGAACACGCCTCGTTCGTCTGGTCGAAGAGGCACTAGAGACGGACCTGGCATCCGATCTGAAAGAGGCGATGACCGCCTGGCTTGCCGGTAAGGACGAGGCAAAGGCATCGCGCGAAGCCGGCGACCGTATGGCCGCACTCCTCGCACAGAGTGCCGGAACCGACGAGCGACTGAAAGCGATCCTCTCCATGAGAGACATCTTCACCAAGAAGTCGATCTGGGCCTTTGGCGGAGACGGTTGGGCCTACGACATCGGTTACGGTGGCCTCGACCACGTGATGGCGATGAATCAGGACGTAAACGTGCTTGTCATGGATACCGAGGTCTACTCGAACACCGGCGGACAATCCTCAAAGGCGACCCCGACCGGATCGGTTGCCAAGTTCGCCGCCTCGGGGAAGAAGACGAAGAAGAAAGAGCTCGGTCGGATGTTCATGAACTACGGGTACGTGTACGTCGCCTCCATCGCCATGGGCGCGAACATGAACCAGTCCCTGAAGGCATTCCTCGAAGCGGAGAGCTACCCCGGGCCAAGCATCATAATTGCCTACGCCCCGTGCATCAACCAGGGGTTAAAGAAAGGGATGGGAAAGACCCAAGAAGAGGAGAAGCTCGCCGTCGAAGTCGGCTACTGGCCGCTCTACCGTTACAACCCGCTCCTGAAAGAGCAAGGAAAGAACCCGTTCCAGCTCGACTCCAAAGAGCCGACAGGTGACTTCCACGAGTTTCTGATGGGAGAAGTACGCTACTCGAGCCTGGTCAAATCGTTCCCGGGTGAGGCCGAACGCCTGCACAAGCAACTCGAAGAGGAGTGCATGGAGCGCTATCAGGAGTACAAGAAGCTAGCCGAAATCTAGGATAGGTCACTTCTTGAGTATGAGGAACATACAACGGGCTTGGCAATGGCCAAGCCCGTTTCATTCCACACTTGATTAGTTCCCTGGTCGGATTTACATTGTTGACAATCAGCTTATGAAGCAGTCACAATCACATTTATGGTGAGCGTCGCTGAGGACACAATCATCCGCCGCTCGAATAGAAGAACAAGGAGGAGGGATGACGCAGCGTGACACCGATTCTCAGGTACTGCATACAATCCGCGATCGTCGCAGTACACGCGAGTATCTCGATCAGCCCGTAAGTAAGGAAGCTATCCGACGAATTGTCGAGGCGGGGCGCCTGGCGCCATCGGGAGCAAACAGGCAACCATGGCACTTTGTCGTGATCGATGATCCGAAAGTAAAGCATAATATGCGCTCAATCTGTGAAGATGCTGAGACAAGGTACTACGAGAACGCCGACGAAGAGTTGAAAGCGTGGTTTGCTGCGCACTCGATCACTCCGCACAAACCATTCCTTGAGCGAGCGCCTGTCCTGATCGGTGTCTTCTTCGACCCGCACGGCTCCTTACGCTATCCCCTCGGTGTGGATTGCAATTGCACACATGCTGCTGCAGGCCACGCAAGAAGGGCTGTATTCCTTACCTTACACTCCCTCAGGTGCAGTGCTAGGGCCACCACTCGGGGTTCCGCTCAATTACCGCGTTGCAGCGCTTCTCCCGATCGGCTACGCAGTGCGCCCCGCATGTCAGCCGCGCCTTCCTCTCTCACAGGTAGCGTCACGTAATGAGTTTGGCGTTCCTATTGAAGGAGATTAGCCATTTGCATCCGCGCTAGGAACGCGTGCGGCACTTCTCGCGCAGCCCCTCTTCGTTCTTGATAACGATGCGGTAGCGACTCTTGTCGAGTATGCCCTCACGGGCAAAACGATTGAGCGCGAGGGTTGTGTTCTCCCGTGCCGAGCCGATCATGTCCGCCAGGTCCTTGTGCGTAAGCTGGAACCCAATCAGGATGCCTTCCTTCGTTTTAACACCGTAATCGTTGGACAGCTTGAGAAGCTGCCGCGACAAGCGGGCTTGGATGTCCTTGAAAGCGAAGTCCTCGAGTGTCTCCTCGAGAACGCGGGTTCTACTGGCGAAGTGCTTGAGCATCTGTTGTAGATAGAGTGGATTGGAGTTTACCACATCGACGAAGTCTTTCTTGCTCACCTGCCGCACCAAAGAATCCTCAATCGCCGAAGCCAGATAGCGCCGGCGCTTCTCTCCTACAAGGCACATCTCGCCAAACATTTGATCGGAATCGAGTATGGCGATGGTCAGCGTCTTCCCACTCTCATCGAGGAACGACAGCTTGATCCTTCCCTCTTCGACCAAATAGACTGCGTTGCTGGGAGTTCCAGGGTTAAAGACTGTCTCACCCCGTTCCACATCGATCGATTCGCCCATTCCCATCAACAAGTCCTTAATACTCGTCTTCTCACGAACCGATTGCATCATGCGACCCCCTTAAGGTTACAGCATGACAAGGGTAGCTTGGTTGTAAAAGCAGTTCGAGGAAAACGCACGCTTCAAAAAGGAAAGTTCCCGGCAACGACAGGTAACATCCGTCACCTTCAGGGAAGGAATATGGGAGAAAAGGAATAGCGCGGTACATGTCAAAAGTTGTGCTGGTCTGAAACTCCCTAAAAAGGAGGTGATCCAGCCGCAGGTTCTCCTACGGCTACCTTGTTACGACTTCACCCCTCTTGCGGAGGTTACCCTCGGCGCCCTTTGATAGGACGACTTCAAGTACCCCCCACTCGGTTGGTGTGACGGGCGGTGTGTACAATCCCCGAGTACATATTCACCGCGGTATGGCTGACCCGCGATTACTAGCGATTCCGGCTTCATGAGGTCGAGTTGCAGACCTCAATCCGAACTAAGGAAGGTTTTTATGGATTAGCTCCACCTTACGGTATTGCGACCCTTTGTACCTCCCATTGTAGCATGTGTGTCGCCCTGGGCATAAGGGACATGATGACTTGACGTCATCCCCTCCTTCCTCCGGCTATTCACCAGCAGTCTCGTTAGAGTCCCCGGCATTACCCGCTGGCAACTAACGACAAGGGTTGCGCTCGTTTCGGGACTTAACCCTACGTCCCACGACACGAGCTGACGACAGCCATGCATCACCTGTGCTAGCTCCCCTACCCGAAGGTAGAGGTCGTCGCCCTTTCAGGTTCCTACCACTAGTATGTCAAGCCCAGGTGAGGTTCTTCGCTTATCATCGAATTAAACCACGTGCTCCACCGCTTGTGCAGGGACCCGTCAATTCTCTTGAGTTTTAGCCTTGCGGCCGTACTCCCCAGGCGGTTCACTTAATGCGTTAGCTCCGGCACCGATCTATTTGTATGACCGACACCAAGTGAACATCGTTTGCGGCGTGGACTACGGGGGTATCTAATCCCCTTTGCTCCCCACGCTTTCGCGCTTCAGCGTCGGTAGCAGGCCAGAGGGTTGCCTTCGCCATCGGGGTACCTCACAGTATCTACGCATTCCACCGCTACTCTGTGAGTTCCACCCTCCTCTCCTGCACCCAAGCCGAGCAGTTTCACCTGACGTTCCTCAGTTAAGCTGAGGGCTTTCACAGGTGACTTGCCCAACCGCCTAGACGCCCTTTACGCCCAGTAATTCCGGATAACGCTTGCATCCTTCGTCTTACCGCGGCTGCTGGCACGAAGTTAGCCGATGCTTATTCCTGGAGTACCGTCATCGGGCGAGCATTTCCTCTCGTCCTTATTCTCCCCCCAGAAAAGGAGTTTACAACCCGAAAGCCGTCATCCCCCACGCGGTGTCGCTCCGTCAGACTTTCGTCCATTGCGAAAGATTCCCCACTGCTGCCTCCCGTAGGAGTCTGGGCCGTATCTCAGTCCCAATGTGGCTGATCGTCCTCTCAGACCAGCTACCTATCATTGCCTTGGTAGGCTTTTACCCTACCAACAAGCTAATAGGCCGCAGTCCCCTCCCCTTGCGACGGCAGGACCGTCTTTGGAACAAACCCCATCGGGTTTGAACAATATCGGGTATTAGCCTCCCTTTCGGTAGGTTGTCCCCGTCAAGAGGGCAGGTTGACCACGTGTTACTCACCAGTTCGCCGCTCCGTCACCAGTCGTCATAACCCGAAGGAAAATCTGTCTGGCTCGATCGCTCGACTTGCATGTGTTAGGCGCACCGCTAGCGTTCATCCTGAGCTGGGATCAAACTCTCTTAGTTTTAGCTTTTGATCCTTACTGTTAACTCAAAATTGACAAGGTTCCTCATTTACGAGGAACTCATTACCACGCTATCCACTTTTCAATGACCAGTCACTACAAAGGGAAGTATACCAAGCCCTACAGCGCGTGTCAAGCAAATCCAAAAGGCAAATGGATGACCACTCTGTACACACTTCCTCTTCCATTGTTGCTGCTTACTTATGTAAGTATACTCCTTGGCGTTAGGAGGGAGCAAGTGGGTAATAAACGAATTGGGGTTCTCGCAGGCGGTGATTCCCAGGAACGTGCGGTATCGCTCATCTCGGGAGAACATGTAACCAACGCACTGCGCGAAATCGGATACGACGCCATTTTGGTCGCCACCGAGACCGCGAATGATATCGTCCCCGCCCTGGTAGGAATTGATACCGTGTTCAACGTCCTACACGGAGGCACAGGAGAGGATGGGACGATCGCTCTATTGCTCGATGTGCTTGGCGTATCGTACCCAGGCTCACGGCCACAGGCGTGCGCACGGGCAATGGATAAGCCGCGAGCCAAGGATATCCTTTCCCGTAGCGGAATTCCTGTGCCACCCGGGAACGTATACAGCAACAAGCAGGATATCGCTCCATTCTGTGAGGATGCGTGTGCACAGTACGGTCTGCCCCTCGTCATCAAGCCATGCGGCCAGGGATCAAGCATCGGGGTCCACATCGTCACCGACGCGGACGCCCTTATAAAGAAAGCGAGTGAAACGCAAGAGCGGTTCGGTACGTTCCTCATCGAGAAATTTATCCCGGGGCGAGAGCTGACGACAGGAATCCTGCGTACAAAAAATGGGGAGGAAGTTCTCCCACTAGTTGAAATTGTGCCCAAGAGGGGGTTCTTTAACTACTCCGCCAAGTACGACGAAGGAATGTCCACCTTCATCGTGCCCGCCAAGGTTGATGAAAAGACCACAGACGAGGTGAAGAGAATCAGCCTTGCTTCGCACCGCGCTCTTCGGTGCTCCGGTTACTCCCGCGTAGACATTCGCCTGACACCGGACGGGACGCCGTACGTCCTCGAAGTGAACACGAACCCCGGGATGACACCGATGAGTGACCTTCCCCGCGCCGCGGCCGCGGCGGGGATAGATTTTTCTAGTCTCGTGCAGATAATGCTCGAGACAACAGAGTAAGGAGGCAGATATGAAGATAACCTGGATTGGGCACGCATGTTTCCTCATCGAGGGGCAAGATATGACCGTAATGACGGATCCGTACGACGAACACATCCCGTACAAGGCACCCAGTTTCCCAGCTAATGTGGTCACGGTGAGCCACGAGCACTTCGATCACAACGCTGTCGATAGAGTCCCCGGCTCTCCAGCGGTCATACGTGGGTCCGGGGAACATACGGCGCACGACGCGAAGTTCACCGGGATTGCTACGTTTCACGACGAGGAGAAGGGGAAGAATCGCGGTGAAAACACGATCTTCACCTTCACCATCGATGGAATTAATCTCGTTCACTTTGGCGACCTGGGACACATGCTAAACGCGGAACAACTGGCTCAGCTAGCCGATGCAGAGGTAGTGATGATCCCCGTTGGCGGATACTTCACCATCGATGCGACACAGGCAGCGGACATCGTAGCGCAACTTCCGCATGTAAAGGTGATCCTCCCCATGCACTACAAGACCGACGTGTTGGGTGCGGACTTCCCGATCGACCCGGTGGACAAGTTCACAAGCCAGATGCAGAATATCGTGGAAATTGGCAGCGCGGAGGTCACGCTCACCGCGAGTACCCTCCCCGCTCACCCGGAGGTGTGGATCCTAAATTATGCTTAACGTATCACAACGCACTCAGGAGATGAAGGGCTCGCCCATTCGACGCCTTGTTCCATTGGCCGTCGCCGCGAAGAAACGCGGGATCGAGGTCTACCACCTGAACATCGGCCAACCGGACATTCCCACGCCACGCTCGTTCATGGAGGGAATCCGTAACGCAAAGATCGATGTCCTCTCCTACGCCCCAGCACGGGGCATTCCGGTGACGATAGACGCACTGATAGACTTCTACGCGGGGATGGGCATCGAGCTAACCCAAGACGAGCTACGCGTTACGATCGGCGGAAGCGAGGCGTTCGCCTTCTCGCTGCAAGCTACGTGCAACCCGGGAGATGAGGTGCTGATCCCCGAGCCGTTCTACCCTAACTACTACGGACACGCGCTGATAAACGGAATCAAGGTCGTCCCGATCACGACGAAGATCGAGGACGGCTTCCACCTCCCTCCGATCGAAGAGATCGAGGCACTCATCACGCCACGCACGAAGGCAATCCTCTTCTCCACTCCATCCAACCCAACGGGCGTTGCCTACACACGCGACGAGATGCAGGCCATTGCTGATCTGGCCATCAAACATGATCTGTACGTGATCTCCGACGAACCGTACCGCGAGCTGATGTACGAGGGCGAAGCGGTCAGCATCCTCGAATTTCCCGAGCTGCATGACCACGCGATCCTCGTCGACTCGATCTCTAAGCGCCTCTCGGCGTGCGGGGCGCGCATCGGAACACTCGTTACGCGAAATCGCGAGCTGATGAAGTCGATCGACAAGCTGTGCATGATCCGCCTGTCGGCGCCGACGTTCGAACAGCTTGGCCTAGTCGCGTTCCTCAAGGATCCCAACTACAAGGATGATATCGCCGCGATGCGACGAAAATTCCATTCCCGCCGCGACACCCTGTACGAGGCGATCCAGACCATCCCCGGTGGGGTCAGCCGCAAACCGGAGGGGGCGTTCTACGTATTCGTCAAGTTCCCGCAACTCGATGACTCCGAGGAGTTTGTCAAGTTCATGATGAACGACTTCAACCTCGATGGTGAGACGACGATGGTCGCACCAGGGGGCGGCTTCTACGCCACGCAGGGAAGAGGAAACGACGAGGTGCGCATCGCATACGTACTGGAGGAGCCCAAGCTCATACGCGCCGTAGAGGTACTCAAGGCGGGGCTAGAAGCGTACGCAGAACAGCGTCAACGCGTCGCTGCTCCGACAGGATGAGAGAGCGACTAGACAAGGTTATCAAGCAACGGGGCTTGATCCGTAGCCGGTCGCGTGCACAGCGGATGATTCAGGCTGGCCGCATCCGCGTAGATGGGAAGATCCTCCTGCGACCGGGGCATCCCATTGACTCCGAGGCGCAGATCGAGATCGTCTCTCGTGAACCATTCGTTGGCCGGGGCGGGGAGAAACTCGCCGCGGCCTTACACACCTTCGACGTTGATCCTGCAGGCAAGTGCTGCCTCGACATCGGAAGCTCCACCGGCGGATTCACCGATTGTCTGCTGCAACACGGGGCGGATCGCGTGCACAGCGTCGATGTGGGGCACGACCAACTCGACATTCGCCTACGCAACCACCCGCGCGTCATCGTGCATGAGGGGATCAACGCCCGCTACCTCGTGCCACAGGACATCGGTGAGTCCGTCGATTTGGTGACGATCGACGTATCGTTCATCTCCCTGAAGCTCATCCTGCCGCCACTAGCAGACATCCTCGTCCCAAACGGAGAGATCATCGCCCTCATCAAACCGCAATTTGAGGTGGGTGCAGAGAAGCTCCCCGGCGACGGTGTGGTTAAGAACGCTGAGGACCGCGACGCTGTACTCGCCAACATTCGCAAGTTCATCGAGAACGAGACGCCGTGGCGCATCATCGATCAGATGACCGCACCTGTCCAGGGCGAGAAAGGGAACGTAGAGTACCTCGTGCACTTAACCTAGCTTGCTACGTGTAGCGAGCCACACGTAGCAAGCCACTTGAACTTGCCCCAGTGGCTACTCGCCTTTCTCAAGCCGTGGGTTCCGGGAGAACCCGTTGGGGAAGAGGAGCCATACCTTGCCCTTAGAATCGATGTTGTAGATGTAGACGTAGGCAGCGTGGTCGAGCGTGAACTCGAGGGTAAGCCGCTCATTCGGGCTCAAGCATTCCTTGCGCAGGCGCAGGTCGAGGGAGAGGCTCGGCTTGACCGGTGAAAGGACTATCCCCTGTGGCCGGGACTGCCCAAGGGCAATCCCTGTCGTCGCTAACACCAACCAGGTTACTACAAGGAGTAGCGCCGTGAGGTGTTTCATCCTCACCGCCTCCGCTTATTAAGTACACCGCACGCCTCCGCAGGGGTTCGGGCTGTGGATGGGATGGGTAAATCTATCCACACCTACCCGACGTTTCCCCTATGCTGCGCTTTACTCTCTGCCGAGGACGACCACGGCCCTCCACCAGGAAAGCCCGCTCGCAAAGGGGAGGACGAGCCTTGAGTCTTCCAAGGGAATGACCAGTTCCATAAATTCACCGAAACTTCCCTTTGAGCCGCCAGGGAGGACAGTATTTGCTCCACCCAGCCCAGCCGCAAAAGAGAAGGGCAAGAGATGCAAAAGATAATGGTAGACCCCTGCCCACTTTGGAACCGTGTTCCCTTGTTTAGGTAGAACCGAATTCGCCCATCTTTTGTCAGCTCTCACGCTTGGTGATATAGGGAGAAGGTTCCTGGTCCTCGGGGTTGAACATAATCAGCTCCTCAAACACCTCATCAATGAT
>JAYEFP010000066.1:0-10374 GCA_034715975.1 Candidatus Bipolaricaulota bacterium
CCTGCTTGTCTTGCCGGCGTTGATCGACCTGTTCGAGAAAAATAGAAAGGAGAAATGACGATGAAGAAAGGAATGATGCTGTTGGCCACGGGGATTATGCTGGCTACCGTGCTCGTCCCGATTGTGGGGCAAACGGTGGAGCCCTATCAAGCGGCGATCGACCGATTTCTTGTCCCATACAGTCACGGCACGGTGGTGGTGACTGTAGCAATCGGGCAGAATGATCCGGCGGTCTATTCGCTGGAGATGTGGACAAAGGGGAATTCCGTCTCGGCTTCCGTTATCGTCGATGCGAGTGCACCGTTCATGCTCGGTCTTGCCTTCCTCGAGAAAGAGGACAAGACAACGGCTTGGTGGCCGAGCATCGAGAAGGAGAAGACGTTCGATTCCTCTCAAAGCGAAGAAGAAGTCGGCTTAGGCATGGGGAGGCTCGATCGACTCATCTGGCATAGCGAAGATTACGAAGCAACATTCGCGAAGGAGACGGAGACCGGATGGGAGTACCGCGTGACTCCCAGGGATGCTTCGGGGACTGACTTCTCCTACGGAATCATCGCTGTAAACAAGGCGAATGAGACGCTCGTCCGCGCCAATTTCTTCGATGCGAACGACGAGGCGATCGAGACCGACACTGTCACAGATTATCAGGAGATCACGGCAGATAGCGGAAGTACGTTCCTCTACCCGATGAGTTTCGCCTATGAGGATTTCGCAAAGAACAAGAAGACCACGATGGAATACTCCAAGATCGAGTTCCCCGGGTCAATCGATGATTCGGTATTCACTCTTGATTTCTTGAAGGCCCAGAGTGCATCTGCCTTGAACTAGACGTACGGAGTACGTTTTCAGAGCAACTGCAAGAGCATCCGCAAGATGCCTTCTATGAGCGAATCGGTGGAGTACAGACGATGTCACTTGACAGGCCGTCCATGTGGCGCTAGGATTGATGTGCTTTATTGGAGGCACGATATGGAGTTTACTTCTATCTTGGAGGTGAGATCGTCTAGCACAATCTTGTTTAGCTACATTATGCTGATTGAGGTCGTTTAGTAACGCCGATTTGGTGTTGCTAAACTGGCGAACCGAAAGCCGAAAGGCTTGCGGTTCTTTTTTGTTTGTGGGGTGATGAGAATGCTTGCGGTAGAGAATCTTTCGAAGCAGTTTGGCGGTCTGAGAGCAGTGGATGGATGCTCCTTTGCCGTCCAGAGCGGAACTATCACCGGATTGATCGGTCCCAATGGTGCGGGCAAGACAACCGTCTTCAACCTCCTGACGGGCTTCTTCCGTCCAAATAGCGGTAGGGTTCTCCTGCAAGACATGGACATCACGGGCCTTCCTCCTTACCGCATCTTCCAGAAGGGGATCGCACGCACCTTCCAAATTCCCCGCGAGTTCAAGGAGATGACAGTGATGGAGAACCTGATGCTCGCCCCGCTCGCACAATCGGGAGAGCGTCTACTCGATCCCTTCTTGCGTCCACGCCGTGTTCGGAGACAGGAACGGACTATCGCGAAGAGGGCAAGCCAAGTCCTGGAGTTTGTTGGCCTCGATGATCTGCGTGACGAACTATCGGGGAATCTCTCGGGGGGGCAGAAAAAGCTGTTGGAGCTAGCAAAGACGATGATGATCAAGCCACAATTGGTCATGCTCGATGAACCGGGTGCGGGGGTGAATCGCACACTATTGAAGCGCATTGCCGAGTCGATCGAACGCCTACGAGAAGAGGAGCAAACGACCTTTCTGCTAATTGAGCACGATATGGATTTCGTCATGCGCCTGTGCAATCCGGTGATCGTGATGAGCGAGGGGAAGAAACTTGTCGAAGGCAATCCCGACGAGGTGCAGCGTAATGAGCAGGTCCTAGAGGCCTATCTGGGAGGGCAATATGCCGCTGTTGACAGTTAAGCAGGTTACAAGCGGCTATGGTGATATGGAGGTCCTCCACGATGTATCGATCGCGGTTGACCCTCAGGAGATCGTTACCATTATCGGACCAAACGGCGCAGGCAAATCCACGTTAATGAAGACGATCTTCGGCTTGCTCAAGCCGACAACAGGCGCGATTCGATTCACCGATCATGAGATTGGTGGCCTTTCTCCAGATCGCATCGTGCGCCTCGGGATGGCGTACGTGCCGCAGGTTGAGAACGTGTTTCCATCGCTGACCGTGCATGAGAACCTAGAGATGGGCGCGTTCATTCGCAGCGATGACTTCAGCGATCGTATAGACGACATGTTTGCCTTGTTTCCCATTCTTGGAAAGCGTGGTCGGCAACAGGTGGGAAAGATGAGTGGAGGAGAGCGACAGATGGTGGCAATGGCACGGGCGCTGATGCTCAATCCGCAGCTCATACTCCTTGATGAGCCATCAGCAGCGCTCGCTCCCAATCTAGCAGAAGTCATCTTCGAACGGATCATCGCCGTAAATGAGACAGGAGTGGCAATCCTTATCGTGGAGCAGAATGCCAAAGAGTCCTTGAAGCTATCCCACCGTGGCTACGTCTTAGCTAGTGGGCGTAATCGCTTCACCGATACCGGAGAGAACTTGTTAGCAAACGATGAAATCGGCCAGCTCTACCTGGGCGGATAGGAGAAACAATGACCACACTTGCGCGTATTCCACAATTACTTGTCTATGGAATCATCTCGGGAAGCATTCTGTCGTTGGGGGGGATTGGTGTTTCCCTCACGTACAGCATCCTTGGCTTTTCCAACTTCGCTCATGGGGACTTCATGGCCCTTGGTGCCTACATCGCCCTGGGTCTATTCACGCTATTCACCGGACTAGGCATCCCAAACACACCATTTGGCCCCCTATCCTTCGGGTTCGGATTTACAGTGGCGTTTATCCTCGCCATCGCACTCACTGCAATTGCGGTTATCCTTATCGACCGTTTATTGTTCCGGCGGTTGCGCCGTTCTGGGCCGATTATTCTGATGATGTCCTCCATTGGTGTCGCATTGGGCTTGCGAAACATCCTGCAGTTCTTCTGGAGCCCACAACCTCACTACTACAGCGAGACTATTCAGCACGCTGTTTCGTTGCCGGCACTGAACATACGCATCAAGCCTGATGAAGTGTTCATCATTATTGTAGCAATCGTTCTCGTTGTCCTCGTTCATGCGTTCATGCGCTACACGAAGATGGGAAAGGCAATGCGGGCAATGGCTGACAACGTGTCACTTGCGCAGGTGAGTGGAATCAACACCGATCGCGTCATCATCTGGACATGGGTAATCGCTGCTGGATTGGCGGCAACAGCGGGCATTCTTACTGGCATAGAGAACAAGTTCATCACCCCTGAACTCGGTTGGCAGATGCTGCTGTCCATATTTGCAGGAGTTGTCTTGGGGGGAATCGGAAACCCGTATGGAGCGATTCTTGGAGGAATGGTAATTGGGATATCAGAGGAGGTTTCAACCGCATTCATCTCTAGTGGATATAAGCCGGCAGTTGCGTTTGTTATTATGATCATCATGCTTCTCGTTAAACCGACGGGCCTGTTGGGGAGGAAAAACTGATGGAAAACTTCGTGGGCATTATCAACTATGTCGTCTTCTTTGCCGTAACGGCAGGGACGTATGGAATCCTGGCGTTAGGGTTGAACATCCAGTGGGGGAACACCGGTTTGTTCAACATCGGAATCGCAGGCTTCTATGCGCTGGGCGCGTACACATCCGCACTGATCTGCGGCCTGCCTCCCAGCGCATGGGAAGGAAGGACATTCGGTGGATTCCAGCTTCCGTTCATATTTGGCCTTCTTGGAGCGGCCATTGTGTGTGGGGTGGTCGCTTTCCTAGTTGGCATGCCAACCCTCCGCCTGCGCGCCGATTACCTCGCAATTGCCACCATCGGAATCGCTGAGACAATTCGTCTAGTGCTAAACAACGAATCCTGGCTGACAAACGGAGTATGGGGCTTCCAGCAGATACCATCACCGCTGTACAAGACGATTCATGGTGCATCATCCGCTTATCTCCACAGCCATCCGAACCTACCAATCTGGATACACGACCTCATTGCCAAATCCTACGACTGGTTCTACTTGGCGTTGGTCCTAGTCGTTTTGTTCATTCTGTACTTGATCATGGAACGCCTTGTACATTCCCCGTGGGGGCGTGTAATCAGGGCGATTCGCGAGGACGAGGACGCTACAGCGATGTTGGGAAAGAACACCTTCTCATTTAAGATTCAGGCGTTAGTCCTGGGCGCGATGATCATGGGAATCGGCGGGAGCATGTACGCCCACTATGCGCGTTTCATTTCTCCCATCTCCTTTAAACCGCTCTACGGCACGTTCATCATCTGGGTGATGCTGATTCTTGGCGGAAGCGGCAACAACAAGGGAGCAATCCTGGGGAGTTTCGCTGTATGGGGAATATGGGCAGGTACAGACTTCTTGACCAAGTACCTCCCGTTTTCCGCAACCCAGTCGGCCAGTCTACGCGTCATCTTGATCGCGGTATTGCTAGAGGTGATCTTGCTTTGGCGACCACAAGGACTTCTGCCACCAAAGAAACACCTCTTCACCCTAAAGTGATGCGATAGGCAAAACTGGTGCACCCACAAGCCGCGATACAGCGACTGCAACGAGGTATCTTGGTTGCAGTCTATCTGATATGAGTCAGCAGCGCTTGCGAGAAGCAACTGAAGCATTCCCATGCCTGTTCGCCACCGCTTTACTTAAGCTGCAACCGGAACACGCTTTTCGTAACGTTGCAGCTTGCCTGCAACGTTCAGACACAGCCAACGGCACAACGCTGAGTACCCAGTGATGTAGGCGCCACAGGGAGCAAAACCCTTCCGTCAGCATGCCTCCTGTTCGCTTTGTTGATCCACAAGCATGGAGCCCCACTCGAAAAAAAGGGGCGGCCATTACAGCCGCCCCAAACGGAGGCGCAGATGGATCTTGGATACTTGTGCTAGCCAGATACGGTTAGAACTGGTACAACCTGGCAGTCTTTGATCTTCCAGATAGTGATTCCCCCAGCCACATCGCCGTTGTCTTTGAAGTCGACAACGCCAGAGACACCTTCGTAGTTGATTTCCTTGCCTGCTTTTAATAGAGCAACAGCCTTGGACCATTCTCCGTAATAGATCTTCTCGCCGGCTGGGTTTGCCACCGCGCGGAGATTGTCACGTATAGACTGACCGCTTGTGTCGCCAGCACGTTCCATTGCCAAGGCAATCAGCATTACTGCATCATAGGCCTGATAGTTGTAGGGAACGGTGCTGGGCCCAAATGCATCCGCATAATCCACGTCGAACTGAGCCGCCTGGAACCCTGCCGATGCCACCGTACCGTATGCTCCCTCGATCGGTCCGGGATTATCCGCCGAAGCGCACGCTGGACCAGGGGCAACGCCCTCGCCCTTCATTCCGTCAGAGAAGAGGAACTTGCCCTGGTACCCTGCCTCCACTGCTTCCACGATCTGCTTGTTCCCATCGATAGGATAACCAACTATGAAGACAGTATCTGGTTCTCCAGTCGTTACCTTCTCTACCTCACCGCGGTAGGAGGCCTTGTTCTCCTCATACGGAACCGAAGCAGGGACAGCTCCACCCAGGCTCTCGAATGTTTCCTTGAATACGTCAGCGAGACCCTTTCCATAGGCGTTGTTGACGTAGATAACGGAGACTTTGCTGTAGTTCAGCATCACCGCCAGCCGAGCCATAACGACCCCTTGGACTGCATCGGAGACAACCGTGCGGAAAACGTAGTCATTATCGTTCAATGCCGGTATGGCTGGTGAACTTGACGCCGGCGAGATCAAGACTACCTCGGCCGGAATGGTAACACTTGATGCAGCGATCGTTACTCCGCTCGACAGGGCACCCACAATTGCCTGTACGTGATCGAGTTGTACCAGTTTACTCGCCGCATCTCTGCCAAGATCGGGCGAGGTTCCTGTATCACGTATTACCAGCTCAAGCTGTTTGCCGAGGACGCCCCCGGCAGCGTTGATCTGCTCGACCGCCAGTTTGGCGCCATTAGCGATCGGAGGTCCATAAGGAGCCAGTGCCCCAGTAAGCGACATCAATGATCCAATCTTGATCGTCTCGGCTCCAACTGCAGCAAGACTCAATCCTATTACTAATCCAAGTACAACTAAAGTCATAGTCTTCTTCATGCGTAGTTCCTCCTTAAGATAGATACAGTTCGTACTCTAAAGCTACATTTCTAGTAATCGACCACCTCCTCTAAACAAAAAAAGACCACAGGAATAACCTGTAGTCATCTACGCCCACCTATTACCTAGCTACTTTCTTGCTAGGCCTTAGGCAGGCGCAAGCAGCATAATAATGAAATAAACGAGGAAAGAGGAGCGGTTGAGACCACTCACGCAACAACGAACCTTTGACTCTCCTCTTGCCTCGTTCATATCGGTCATCACCATAGCACAGGTGGGAGGCGTTGTCAAGCTCTTGTCGTAGCTATTTGACCGCTGTCTAGTGTTCTTGTACGATCGCATAATGATGTCAGCAAATGAAGTACTGGTCCATGTAGCAGATCTGACAAAGCACTACGGCGAGCTGCATGCTGTTGATGGCATCTCGTTTACCATCCCACACGCGCGCGTGTTTACTCTTCTTGGGCCGAACGGTGCTGGCAAGACGACAACGCTGGAGATCCTTGAGGGGATTCGCCATCCGGACTCAGGAGAGATCGAGTTTTTCGGACATAGGATCTCCCATGTCGCCCGGAAGGAGAAGGCTCGGATGGGCGTCCTCCTCCAGGAGGGGAACTTCGAGCCATACCTCAAGGTGAAGGAGGTTCTGCGTCTGTTTGCGTCATTCTTCGCAAATCCATTGCCAGTCGAGAAGATACTGGACATGATCGCGCTACAAGAGAAGCAGAATGCCTATGTAAAGACCCTCTCCGGGGGTCAGAAGCAGCGGCTCGCTCTTGGCGCGGCATTGATAAACAACCCCGACCTTGTGTTCCTCGATGAGCCAACGACCGGTCTTGATCCGCAGGCCAGGAGGAACATCTGGTCGATCGTGACCGACCTCAAGACCCAGGACAAGGGGATCATCCTAACGACTCACTACATGGAAGAGGCCGAGGCACTATCCGATCACGTCTGCATCATGGATCACGGAAAGATTATTGCCGAAGGCTCGCCCCAAGAACTCTCGGCGCAGCTTGGCCAGGAAACGATCATCGAGTTTACGGCTGGTGAGCTGACCGATGATAGCATTTCGCTGCTAGAAAACGGATGCAAGGCGGCACGCGTGGATGGTGATCAGGTAACCGTAGAGACAGAAGACCTCATCAGTACGATGGAACACCTGCTAGCATGGGCCAAGGACCGCAAGATTGAGCTGAAGAACATGGCCGTGCGACAGCCAAACCTGGAGGATGTCTTCCTGCTCCTTACAGGCAGGAGGATCAGGGATTGAAGGCCATCCTTCTCGTCACCCTGGAACACCTGACGACTGCCTTTCGTGAGCGAATAACGCTGTTCTGGTTCATCATATTCCCCATGTTCCTCCTCGTCATGCTGACGCTGATCTTTGGAAATATGGGACAAGAAGGGGAGATTAACTTCCCGGTGACCCTTTTGAATGAGGAGCCCCGCGACGGTGGGATGACCGACTTCGCCGCAATCGTGGAAGGCGTCTTCGAGGGTGCTGGAGAAGCATCCCATGAGGGGAAAGAACCTCTCTTTACCCTCACGCAGCCCTCTCCGGGCGAAGATGTGGAAACCTTTCTCACCCACGAGAAAGATGAGCTGCGCCTCGGGCGCCGTGCCGCTGTGATCGTCATTCCGCGCGGGTTCAACCAGGCCTTGCTGGAACGCATGCTGCTCCCTGACTCACCTCCAACCACGGAGAGCACGATTACCGTCTACACCAATGAAGGGAACGCAGCCTCCGAGATGGCAACCTCGATCATCGAGCAGATCTTTGCTGGAATCGATCGCGAGATCCTTGCGCAGACAGACCGGTTCGATGAGGGTCGTGCCGTTCCCACCGAGACGAAGTGGGTTGGAAAACATGGGGAAGAAGTTTCTTACGTGGATTTCCTCCTCCCAGGGATGATCCTGATGGGGTTCTTCGTCACCGGCCTGTTCGGGGTCCCCGGATCGATCCTGTTCGCGCGAGATCGCCGCATCTTGCGGCGCTACTGGGTCACCCCACTCACAGTCCCTCGCTACCTCGCCGGGTTCTCCCTCGGTCACATCGGGCTCTGCACGATACAATTCGTCCTCCTCTACCTCTTGGGGCGGTTCGCCTTCGGAGCCTCGATCAGCTTTGCGAAACCTGAGTCGCTCTTCTACCTCATCCTCGCCTCGATCACCTTCCTCTCCTTCGGTTTCTTCATTGCATCGATCGCGAAGACCGCCAACTCGGGGATGGCGATCGCCAACGTGTTGAACATGCCGATGATGTTCCTCGGCGGGCTCTTCTTCCCAATCGGTGGGCTTCCATGGGTACTAAAGGCGATCGTCCTCGTGAACCCGCTCACCTACCTTGCCGAAGGATTGCGGACGAGCCTGGGGGTGCAAAGCGGAACCATATCCTCACCGTTGACGATCGGAGTTCCGCTTTGTTGGATTGTGCTTTGCATCCTTATCGCCTCGTTGCGTCTTAACTGGGATGTGGAACGATGAGAGCCTTCACCGCGCTCCTTCACGCCGAGTTCGTCACCTTCCTACGTGACAAGGCGACACTCACGTTCACCTTCCTCTTCCCGGTCATCTTCATCCTCATATTTGGCTTCCTTATGCGGGGAACGGGCACGGTTGAACACGCCCGCCTCGGTCTCTTTGTCCCAACCAATATCACAAGCGAAATACTGGAGGAGGTCATTGAGCGCAGTGGGGCAGTCGAGATCACCCGTTACGACAGCGAATCTGCCTTGGAGGCTTCCCTGGCGGAACGGACGATCGATTTCGGCCTCATCTGGAATGGGGAGAAGCTTACCTTCCTCTACGATTCGAGTCGGGTGCAGGAGAACTACGCGTTTGTGGAGATGGCTCGTGGGATCGATTCGGAGTTTAACTTGCGACACCAGGGGCTCGCTCCGGTTCTTACCATGGAGAGGGTCCACGCAGGGAAAGCAGCGGCGATGAACTGGTTCAACCTCGTGGTGCCGGGGATCCTCGCTTTCTCCATCCTCTCGGCAGGACTATTTGCTATCTCCGGGCACCTCACCGCGATGAAAGAGCGAAAGCTCCTCGATCGGTTGATTGTCACTCCGATGCGCCCTGTAGCTCTCCTTGCCGCAATCGCCTGCGTGAGGCTCGCGGTCGTCTACATCTCCACACTGATCACCCTCGGTATCGCGATGATCGCCCTTCACCTCACGTTTTCCGTCAACTGGTTCCACTACACAATCCTTGTCGCTGCCTCGACCCTCGGGATGATGGGATTTGGAACGGTGATCGCCCTTCTCGTGCGCAAACCCTCCAGTGCGAACAACATCGCGAATGTCCTATCGATGCTGATGATGTTCCTTGCAGGAATCTACTTCCCGATCGAGATCATGCCCTCCTCCCTACGCATGATCTCCAAGGCCCTTCCCCTCACCTATATGGCCGAGGCGATGCGCTTTGCCACCGGGGTAGCCGACATGACACTCGTGCGCTTCTGGTCGATCACCGCAGCCCTCCTTGCAATGGGGATCCTCCTCTTCCCGTTCTTGGCCCGCTACGTGGTGCGAGCGGACCGCCGGTAGAAAGATACGCAGTTGGGGTGGCTCAATCTTTACCGGGTCCTTATCATTCTGAGTGGGCAACTCAATGTTGACTCCCGGAGACGAATGCCGGTTGCGAAGCAAGACCGGAGGTCGAAGAGAATTCACCACGAAGAGCCTGTCTGCGTCTGCCTGTGCGTGTTCCTGTCTGCATCGCGGATGCGACAGGCAGGCGCACGCAGACAGGTCCGAAGGACAGGCAGGCACGAAGGACACGAAGAATGGAATTTGATGAGTTGTCAAATAGGGTCATTGGTTGCGCTCTTGAGGTGCACCGAGAACTGGGGCCAGGGCTATTGGAGTCGACGTATGAGCAGTGTCTTGCACACGAGCTCAAACTGAATGAGATTCGTTTTTAGCTTCAACATCCACTACCAGTGAAGTACAAAAGCGTGTGTCTCGACTGCGGCTATCGGGTGGACGTACTGGTAGAAGACAAGCTGATCATTCAGTTGAAGAGCGTCGAGTAGATGAAGGGAATACATCCCCAACGGCATCCACGAAGCTCAAGAATGAAATCAAGTGCTTTGTTCTTTGACTCCTCGGGGGGTGTAGTAAACAGAACCAGCTACTGCACCCCCCAAGTGCGCTTCGTGTCCTTCGTGGTGAAACAGTCGACTCTGTGAGAGCCTTGGCGCTTGACCCTTTGTCTTTAGTGACCCACTCCAAA
>JAYEFP010000067.1:0-2857 GCA_034715975.1 Candidatus Bipolaricaulota bacterium
GTTCCCGTAGGCCGTCGTCCACAGAGAGTTGTAGAAGACCGGTCTCTCGATCGCTTCCGCATCATCGATGCTAAGGCTTGCCCTTGCGGCATCTCCCCACACAGCCGCCTGTAGACGTTCGGTCCACTGGATGACCGCCCGCTGTGGCGAGTGGAATTCGACCGAGTTCAGCCCGGCGTCCCGCCAGATACTGTCCAGGGTTCCGCGCACTATCCGGTAGACCCGATACCCGAACTCCGTCCCGTCAGGGCCCTCCCCCTCCCACCACGACGCGCAGACCGCGCCCGAGGTGAGCTCGTAGAACGGGTAGCGCTGCAAGAGGAAATTCGTGTGCCAGTGTCCGTCAAGCAAGGCCGTGATCCCTGTCTCCGAGAGCAGGTGCAAGAGGGCTTTGTTCACCGGGGTCTCTGCCCAGTCGGGTGACGGTTCGTGACAGAAGACTACGACAGGAGCACCCGGATCCGTTGCGGCGAGATCCTGTTCGAGCCAGGAGAGCTGCGTCGGTGTGACCGTGTAGACGAGACTCGTCCCGACAAGCTGCTGCGTGTCCAACACGATAAAGTGGACCCCTTTTACGTTGAACGAGTAGTAGGTCGGTCCGAAGTACCTCTCGTATATCGCCTTGTCGACCGCCTCATCACGGACGACATCGTGGTTCCCCACGATCGCGTAGAATGGAGCGGAGAACCGTGGCGCAAACTCTGTTCCCATATAGTTCATCCACTTATCCACAAGGACGATATCGGGTCGCTTGGAATCGGCGACAATATCCCCGGTAAGGATAACGAAATCAGGATCGAGGTCGTTCACCTCGGGAACGATCTCGTCGAAGACCGTCTCCGGGAGGACCTTCATTCGCCGATCGTAGAAGGCTTCCTTGAACTCATCCGGGTCGGTCGCGTAGTGCGTGTCCGACAGTTGGACGAAGACAAGGGGAGACTTATCAATGACCCGTGTCAACGGAAAGTCAAAGGCCTTTTCTGATACAGATTTGTACCAACCAGCAAGAGGTTTGGTTGCGTTGGGAGTGGAGAGAAACACAAACTTGGCGTCAGAGTTTAGGGTAAGTGTGAATACACCATGCTCATCCGTCACAGTTACCGTAAATCCATCACTGACAACTGCCCCGGCAAAGGGCAAGTCACCTTCATCGTACTGTAAGTTCTCGTTCTGATCGATGTAGACCACTCCCGTCATGCCGTAGAGGCCAGAACTGAGAAAGAGCAAGCCTGAGAGCACAACCAGAAGCGTGATTATGGGACGACCAAATCTGCTATTCACCACCAACACCTCCTTTTACGTTCTAGTTACTGTGCACCAAAGAGACTAATCTCTCGATCACTCCTGTTGGATTGTCAGATTCGAATACGTTTCTGCCAAATGCAACACCGGCCGCACCAAGTCCCAACGCTTGCCTGACCATATCCTGTGGCTCAGCCACCTTTGGCCCGCCGGCAATGAGAATTGGAACAGGGCAGCTTTCGATAACAGCCTTGTAGGCTGATTCACCCGTGAAGTAGGCCTTTATGCAGTCGGCGCCGAGTTCGTACCCCACGCGTGTCGCACAGCGAATCCATTTCGTATTGTTGAACCGGTCCGGCTCAACGGGAAGCATCTCAGCAATGAGTGGCATCCCATAGCGGCTGCAGTCACCGGCTATCTTTGCCAATAGTTCAAGCGAGTGAGCCTCTCCACTCCCGCCGATAAATCCCATCACGAGAACGGCATCGGCTCCAAGGGCAACAGCTTGTTCCACCGTGGCAATCTGGCGATGATAGTCGAAGTTGGGGTTGTGCTCCGTTGAAGCACCGGTAAGACGTAGGATAAGCGCAGAACGTCCGGCATAGACTGATGCGAACTGCTTTGCAGGACCAGGATTAAGGATGATTGCATCCGCTCCACCATCCACAACCCTCTTGATGATCCACTCGATATCATCGAGTCCCTTCGCCTCGTGCTTAAACTGCCCGTGATCAAGGGCCACAACGACTGCTCGTCCGTCTGTACGGAAGATCCTGCGTAGCCGTATCTCTTTTCCACTCATCCTATCTCCTCCACATTTTGTTGTCGGCACGTGGCGCCGGGAATGAGCTTGACAGAGAGGACAAGGTCGTCTACTCCCCCTTCGAAGAGTTGTCGTGCGACCTCCTCTCCGAAGCGGTACGCAGGCACTTTCACCGTGGTTAGCTTTGGTCGCGCCAGCGCCAAGAGGGGCGTGTTATCAAACCCGGTTACCCCCAAATCGCCCGGGACCGCAAGTCCGTTGTCCTCGGCGGCCTGGATCACTCCAATTGCCATAAGATCGTTCCCCGCCATGATGACATCCACATCATTATTCATCAAAATCTTCTCTGCGCGTTCATACCCTGATTCATAAGTGAACCTTCCGTGGCACACTACTACTGGAGAAAGATTCGCGGAATCCATGGCTTGTTTGAAGCCGTTCAAGCGGTCCTGAGCTGTGCTCACTTCTTGCGGTCCAGCAATGTAGGCAATCCGCTTGTATCCGAGCTGTAAGAGATATTCTGTCAATTCTCTGCAACCACCTGCGTTATCCGCTTCGACAGCGGGAAATCCTTTCACCCGCCGATCAGCAACCACAACCCGAATACCCTGACGCAGCAAGCGATCAATTCGCTTCATATCTGGAGATCCGACCGGTATGAAAACAATCCCCTCCACCCCTTCCGCAAGAAGAATGTCCAAGTAGCGTGACTCCTTCTCCACGGAATGATCGCTATCGCACACCAGAGTGGAGACCCCCTTTTCGAATGCCACCGAACCTACTCCACGGACCACGCGTGAGAAAAATGAGTTGGAGATATCGGGGACGAGAATACCTATTACTTGGGTCCGT
>JAYEFP010000068.1:0-2844 GCA_034715975.1 Candidatus Bipolaricaulota bacterium
AACCCTGGCCCCGCTTTCATGACATACGCCCTGAAGGGGGCTCATCTTCGATGAGCTTGCGAGATGGCTTTGGCCTCTCGTGTTTGGTTCCGGCTACCGTTTCGGGCAGCTTGCGAGTTTGCCGATTCATTGGGGGCAAACTCAGGGGATCAAGTCGCCAGTCAGGAGCATCTCATAAAATCAGGGCCAGGTTTGAACCCTGGCCCCGTTTTCATGACATACGCCCGAAGGGACTCGAACCCCCAACCCCCGGTTCCGAAGACCGGTGCTCTATCCAATTGAGCTACGGGCGCGTACCCAAGGTTTCTATCAGAAGGCTTGGGTGTGTTCGAGTTTCGTATCATGAAACTCTTGCCTGTCGACAATGGAACCCAATGCCCTCTGTTGCCTTGGATTTGGTGGGAGGAGTGACGGGACTTGAACCCGCGACCTCTGGGTCCACAACCCAGCGCGCTAACCACCTGCGCCACACTCCCCATTTCACATAACGCCATCTACGCCCGGGAGGATTCGAACCTCCGGCCGACGGCTTAGAAGGCCGTTGCTCTGTCCACTGAGCTACGGGCGCATCTTCTCAAGAGCGGAAGACGGGGATCGAACCCGCATTGCTGGCTTGGAAGGCCAGGGCTCTACCATTGAGCTACTCCCGCATCTAATCGGAGAGGCCGGATTCGAACCGGCGACCTCAGCGTCCCGAACGCTGCGCGCTAACCGAGCTGCGCTACTCTCCGATGAAGCTTGCTAGTTCAAGCTCACAAAGTACGTTCTTCCATCGCGTACTATGGTGAACATCAATACCGCATTATCATCCAAACTCTTTACCATCGAGTTCCAGTCGTCGACCGATTGCACCGGTTGGCGGTTTATCTCACGGATGACATCGTCCTTCTGTAGTCCCGCCCAGTCAGCTCTGCTGCCTGGATCTACGTCGATTATGACAACTCCTTGCGGCGATTGCAATCCCAAGCGTTGCACAGTAGCGGAGGATATCGATCCTATCGCAACTCCGAACTTCTTGACTGCATTCGTCTGCTTGCCGCTCGGCGTGGTTGTTGCAGCGAGTTCCTCTTCGCTGGGCTTTTCAGCTAGCGTAACCTGCACCTGCATCGGTGCCTCATCGCGTACGATGTCCAGGGTGACTACGCTCCCGACTGGCTTTGTCGAGATCGTCTTGATCAGCTCATCGGTCGATCCGACTGCCTCACCGTTGACCTTGGTTATAACGTCTCCCGACTTCATCCCTGCTTGTTCAGCCGGCGATCCGGAAATGGTGTCCGAGACGAGAACCCCTTCACCTGCGTTGACGCCGAATGTCTCCTCCATAGCCGGGGTGATGTCCTGAATGTAGACACCAAGGTAGGCGCGGGTTACCTTGCCCGTGGCGACGAGCTGGTCGAGGACCTCTTTCACTTGGTTGATGGAAATAGCGAAGTTGATTCCTTCAACGGCTATCCCGTTTGATGACTGGCGTGCGATCAACGTGTTGATCCCCACAACCTGTCCCTGCGCGTTGACGAGTGGACCGCCGCTGTTGCCGGGATTGATCGCGGCGTCGGTCTGAATGAGGTTGTTGTAGTAGCCGTTTCCATCTGGCTTCTGAAGATCGCGCCCGACGGCACTGATGATCCCCATCGTTACGGTGTACGACATTCCGACAGGATTCCCTATGGCGATCGCCCAATCTCCGATCTCCACCTTGGAGGAATCACCGAGCGTAACTGTAGGGAGCTTCGAGGTGTCTCCATTGAGCTCTAGTACGGCGATGTCTAGCTGTTTATCGCTTCCCACCACCGTTGCATCCCATGTCTCCCCGTTCGGGCTCGTTACGCGGATGGTGTCCGCACTATCGATAACGTGCTCATTTGTCACTATCAGCTTTTGGCCAGCGTAGTCGATGACGAATCCCGATCCGAGAGCCCGCCGTTGTTGTTGCTGCGGTGTCTGTGGCTCGCCGAAGAAGCGCTTGAAGAACGGATCGTTGAATATGTCATTGAACTGGTCTGCAACATCAACAGTGGCGGTGACGTCCACCCGCACCACCGCTGGGCTTGCCGCGGCGATGGCTGTCTTGATCGCTGACTGTCCCGAATTGGTGATTGCCTGATTTGTGGATTGATCCTGGGCGAGAACAGGTACTCCACCTACTGCTAGGTTCCCCGTTGTATCGTGGAGCTGGGTTAGTGTTATCCCAGCGGCCACGATGAACGCAAACAGAACACCGATCACTAAGATCCTCTTCGTATTCATTCTATCTTCCTCCTCAATTATGTGAATGCGTGTTTGGAAAGCGATATGATTCTAGGTGTGAGGTGTGAAGATTAGATGAAGAACATAAGGACTGGGAGTGAAACTTCGGCCGGGAAGGTGCGCGCGATCGTCCTCCTCTCCGGTGGCCTGGATAGCACACTCGCGGCAGCCATAGTCAAACGTGCTGGGATCGATGTGATTGGCCTCACTGTGAGGTTCTTTGTCAACGCTGATGCAGCGCGCGACGAAATGATCGCGGCGACGGCACGATCGCTTCAGATTCCCCTTCGCACCCTCGACCTTTCCGAAGAACACCTGCAGGTGATCAAGCATCCGCGTCACGGCTACGGCTCCGCGGTGAACCCGTGTGTCGACTGTCGAATCTTCATGCTGCAGGCAGCCAAACGGGTGATGGAGGAGGAAGGCGCCAAGTTCGTCGTTACGGGAGAGGTGCTCGGTCAACGTCCGATGTCCCAGCACCGCAGAGCGATGGGAATAGTCTCTGTGGAGAGCGGACTCGATGATCGTCTGCTGCGCCCATTATCGGCGAACCTCCTTCCCGACACCTTGCCGGTCAAGGAGGGCTGGATCTCGCGA
>JAYEFP010000069.1:0-2833 GCA_034715975.1 Candidatus Bipolaricaulota bacterium
GATGGCGTCAATCTGGTAGCCTTTCTTCCTGCGATGGAGATCAAACGGCTAGATGAAGGCTTGGCACGCAAGATCGCTGCAGGAGAGGTAATCGAACGTCCGGCGTCGGTCGTGAAGGAGCTCATCGAGAACGCACTTGACGCAAAAAGTGAGACTATCTCGATCAAGCTGACTGAGGGTGGAATCGATTCGATTAGCGTACGTGATGATGGCGAGGGGATGAGCGCGGGAGACATCGCACTCTGCGTGGAGAGGCATACGACGAGCAAGATTGCTTTGGAGGAAGACCTATCCCGCATCGTCACGCTCGGATTCCGCGGTGAGGCGTTGGCGAGCATTGCCGCCGTCTGTCATCTGTACATTGCCTCTAGGACCAAGACAGATGATACTGCTCACGAACTGCGTGTTGCCGGCGGCGAGATTGGGGAGGTAACTCCAGCGGCGCGTGCGGTCGGGACCAGCGTTGAAGTACGGGACCTGTTCTATAACCTGCCAGCAAGGTCAAGCTTCCTTACTTCAAGCAGGAGCGAGTTCTTCCACTGCAACCGCATTATCCACCGCCTGGCCCTCTGCTCTCCGAGTATAGGATTTACTCTCATACACGGGACGCGAACGGTCTTCTCCGCTCCTGCCGTATCGGACTTGCGCGATCGCATCGGGCAGCTCTACGGTGCGGAGATCGGGCGCCAAATGATACCCATCTTTGCAGAGAGGAACGGGATAACGGTGCATGGCTACATCAGCTCACCTGAGGTGAGGAGGGGAAACCGTCGCGACCAGATACTCGCAGTGAACGGACGCGCAGTCGACGATCGAGGCATGGGCTATATCCTGCAGAGCGCGTATCGCGGCATACTTCGCCCCGGCGTATTCCCCCTGGCGGTAATCGAAATCAGCGTTCCCTACGCGCAAGTAGACGTCAATATCCACCCACGCAAGCTAGAGGTGCGCTTGGCCGGGCGCCACGCAGTGCAGGATGTCCTCGACCGAGCGCTCAAGCAGGCCCTCTCGTCACGCTATGTCGTCCCTACGATGTCCACAAATATGGGCGAACCCGAAAGGCCTGTTTCCATCAGCAGTTCGCCACATCCCCAGCTTGATCTTCGGCAAGAGACGCTCGTGCGACAAGGGAATACCAAGGCGCAAGAAGTGAGAGTTACGAGCGATCGCCGCGCGATCGGCCAGCTCCAGCAGACGTACATATTGGTTGAGTCATCGGATGGACTGGAGATTGTCGACCAACATATCGCCCACGAACGCATCCTGTACGAGAAGCTGCTGCGCGAAGTGCAAGAGGGACAAGTTTCCCAGCAGAGGTTCCTCCTCCCGGTGCGCGTGGAGATTCCCTTTGAAAGCGCGGCTGCCTTGAACGCGGGGAAAGAGACTCTGGCGAAAGTGGGAATCGACATCGACGACTTCGGCGGAGGGACGTTCCTCGTGCGGGGGTATCCATCGCTTCTCGTTAAGACGCAGGTGCAGTATGGGTTCCAGGAGCTGCTGGAACGAGTGGTCGATGCGTTGGCACAGGGAGTGAAGCTGAAGGAAACCCTGTTCGATCACCTTGCTGCCGAACTTGCCTGCGGGGCAGCGATCAAGGCAGGACATAGGCTGTCGCTCGACGAACAACAGGAACTGATAGATCGCTTGCTGACGATGGCGAACCCCTACACTTGCCCGCACGGTCGGCCGATCATCTTTGCCATATCTCGCCACGATCTGGACAGGCGGTTCAAGCGCAGCTAAGGAGTTATGGCACAAGCACACGCAACGCCTTCGGCGTCACAGTAACGGAAAACTCTCCTGCTGGAAGTTTATAGGGTTCGCCGTCGACGTGTGCAATAAGTTTTGCCTCCGAAGAGACGCTAACCTTCACGTCTTGGTGATAGGATACACGGGAAAGCTTCAGGTGTTCTCCCTTCCTCGCCTGCGGTAGGCGGATCAAGCGTTCGAACTTTGCAAAATCACCGATTGCAGTTATGTCTATCTTACCATCGTCAATTTCTGCTAATGGAGCGAGTTTGAACCCGCCACCAACGTACTTTCCATTGGCGAACCCAAGGGAGATGCAGGTCTTCTCCTCCGTCCAGTCACTGCCTTCAAGCTTGACTGAAAAAGCACGGAATTTGAACACCTCCTTTATTGCTGCATAAAGGTACGCGGTCGCTCCTCTCATCCGTTGCATCTTGAGGACATCCTGTGCTACCTGTGCGTCTATGCCGATTCCCAATCCATTGACGAAATAGCGCTCAGTGCCGACGCGGCCCAAGTCGATTGTACGCTCATGTTCTTGTGCGAGGAGCTTGACCGCCTGGTGGTGATCGGACGGTATGCCGGTCATGCGTATGAAGTCATTTCCTGTGCCAGCGGGGATCACCGCAAGAGCGGCATTGCTTCCGACAACACCGTTTGCTACCTCGTTCACGGTTCCGTCGCCACCAACAGCAACTATGTGAGTAAATCCGGATTCGATTCCCATACGGGCGACGTCCGTCGCCTCCTCAGGCTCGTTGGTGTAGTGCAAGTCATAGTCAATATTGTAGCGATCCAGTTCCTTTCGGACCTCAGGAAAGATCTCTTTGCAACGGCCTTGCCCGGCTATCAGGTTGACGATCAAGAAGAACTTCGAGTTTTCCATGCCCTAAATCCTACAGGTGCCAGGTTTCCATTGTCAAGTAGAGATGGAGCTGGATTGAGCTGTTGACAACGCTTCGTCGATAGTGTTATACTAGCTTCGCCAATTCACTAGATCTGGATACGGGCTTTCTCGCGGCTTGAGGTCGCGCGAAAGAGACAGTACGGAGTACCGCACGCCCACTAGATGCGGACGGGGTCT
>JAYEFP010000070.1:0-2810 GCA_034715975.1 Candidatus Bipolaricaulota bacterium
AATAGCTGGAGAAAATTCATTTAAAGAGAAGTCACCGTTTGCTGCATCGTTGATAAGAGGTTCAAATACAAAGTTCTCTCCCCAATCAAATGCTGGACTATTTGTAGACTGAATAATTGAATGATCGGAAGATTGAATGATTGAATGATTGGGAGATTGAATAATTGAATGATTGAATGATCGGGAGATTGAGAGATTGAGAAGTCAAGTCACTCAATCGTTCACTCCTTAAATCACTCAATCTCTCACTCGCTAAATCACTAAATTCCATCTTTCTACCGCACGACAATTCGGCTCACCCTCCTCACCCAGTACGCCCCATCGTATCCCGCGGCGATCAGCCGCAGCCGACCGTTATCGAGAGAGACGATCATCTTTTCATCTTCGAGGGCGGCGGGTAGGTCGAAGCTTACCTCATAGCCATCCTCGGAGATCACTCGCACCGTCTGTGCACCCTCCTTAGGTTCCCCCTCTTCTAAGATGAGGGATAGCAAAACCCCGGTGTACTCTTGCGGTGGGACGTAGGTGGAACTACCGCGAAGCTCGGCAACAATAGTCACCGCGCGTTCTCCCCAATCGGAGTAACAGAACGTGTACGGTGACGCCACCGCTCCTTCAATACGCGCACTGTCGGGAGACGAAAACGGATCGTAGACCGATGTGTAGTAGTAGACTCCGCCTGCGAGGAGGGCGAGTACCGTGGTGAGGGTAAGAAGACGCCGCCACCACGAGGAGACACGAGAGATTGCTTCCTCCGCTCTCTGCGGGACGAGACGCGAGGCGATCAGGAATCGGCGAACGTCCCACCCCAAGTACCCGCCGAAGAACGCCCCGGAGACGAGCGAGAGCCCTGCCATCACCAGGATGAAGATCGGTGAGACTCCTGAGAGATAGATCGCTTGAAAGATGAACACATTCGATGCCGAGGCGATTCCAGCGGTAATCATCGTCAACAAGAGCGACGGACGGCGCGAGATCCCCATTCCAAGGTCGATGAGGAGCCCCTCCACCAGGGAGATGAGGACGATCACTACCCCGTGCGTCCCCCCGGAGAGGAGTTCGATCGCCCCCTTGGTCACTCCGGTCAGCGTCCCCGAACCGAACTTCCCGATCAGCAGGCGGGCGAGTATCGGCCACAGGACGTGAAGCCCCGCGATCAATTGCCCGGCTCCAAACGGAACTCCGAAGAGCCGATTGATCAGGTTCCCGATGTAGCCGACGTAAGTTGAGAGAACTCCCCCGATCGATGCGAGGAGTGCCACGAGGACGATCTCGCGTATCTCTAAGAGTGGCCGTCTCTCTCTCGTTTCCGCGCTCATTGCATCTCCCTATGGGAGTTTGACCTCGATCGAAGAGAGAAACTTTACGCTTTTGACGCTTGTTCCCTCTGGAAAGAGTACGGAGTCGTCGTAGACGAAGCGCATGTAGCCGCTCTTTGCCGGATCGAGGAAGAGGCCGTCTCGCTTGAAGGCAACGATGAACCTGTCATCGTGCGCCATCAGCTGCGAGGTAACCGATTGCGTGTACCCGTCCTCCGCGACAAGCGCGATCGTGTACCCGGCTGAGGCTAGATCAGCATTAAAATCCTCTTCGTCGTAGTGGATCCCCTGCTCCGGTCCGGGAGCACGATCATCATCGACGTAAGCAACGAGCCGCCAGAGTGGAAGACCTGTGTAGGTATGCGTCTCCCCCTTGCTCGTCACGGTCACCGTGGAGGTGTGGCAGGGGCAGCCGACCCCGGATTCAAGCTCGGCGCGGGAGAATGCCCGCGTAATTGCACCATGGATGAGAAGAGAATAGTCCTCGTAGGTACCGAGGATATCGATCCGCGTCACCATCTTTGCCGAGATCGCTCCCTCGAAGCGCGGGTTATCCTCACCGACCAGCACGACACGCAACGGACCGGGATCATAGGGCATGTAGGACCCGTTCTCTTTGTACGCGAGCATCCACGTCCCTTCGGAACGATCGAGGAGCATCCCTGCCTCGTAGTTCATCGAGTAGCCGTCCACGGCGGTGACGAGGATCGTCGTATCGGCAGTGACGTTTCCGATCAGGGTCGCAATGGGAACACCGGTGTAGGTCGCCGTGTAGTCCACACCGATCGTATTGGTGAACGTCCCTTGGGCTGTCACGACATCGAGCGCTTCCAGGTCGGCGATTGTGTAGCTCGTGCTGATCTCGCCCGCGATTACAGTGAGGTTTCCTCCTGGAGTAAGAACTGTGCTCTCTCCGACTGGTGTTCGCTCGGGGAGCGCCCCACCGTCGTAGTTCACGATCAAATAGGCGACATCCTTCACCATCAAACCGGTAGTAGAGGGTCGTCCGGAGTAGTAGTGGGAGAGTTCCTCGCCGAACGCTATCAACATGTCGTCATTCGAGAGCCGTTCGTCCTCTGGGAGGAAGACAAGGATTGGTGCATCTTCTCCTGCGCTCTCCCCGTCCTTTGTAAGGGCCAGGATCGCATTGCCAGCCAAGGTAGTGCCGTAGAGGATCTCATAAGGGATTTCCTTGTAGTAGCCATCTGTTGCCACCACCGCCAATCGATCACCCGCGCTCATCCCGCCAATCGCACTGAGGAAATCGCGGATCAGCACCCCGGAATAGGAATGCACCTCCTTCCAGTTCTCATTGTCCGCGTTGAAAACCGGGCCCTGATAAGCGACTGTCCCGCTCACTACAGGTGCTGTCGCAAGATCCACCTCTGCGACCTGCGTTCCTTTCTGTACGAGGACCTCTACCCCTGTGTCGGCCAGCACGATTGCGCTCAGCCCGAGCATTAATCCCAACAACACCATAATCCCAAACTT
>JAYEFP010000071.1:0-10034 GCA_034715975.1 Candidatus Bipolaricaulota bacterium
CAGGGACTGGGGGATAAAGGTGTTGTGCGGAGACGGAGTGACGCGTGTGCACCCTGATCTGGCCTCACAGTTACAGGCAGGAATCAGCGATCTCGTGGCGCACCGGCGCATCGAAGAAGCGATGGTAGCTCTGTTTGGGGTGCTGGACGAGCAGATTGAGTCGGCTGGCACACAGAAGCGGGCAACAGGGACAGGAACTGGACGCACCGTATGGATAGTCCTCCTTATTGTTGGCCTGGGCATTGCCGCTCTGTTCGTGACCAAGCGCGTCTGTCCGCGTTGCGGCCACATTCTGCGTCGACGCACTCGTCCGAGTCTTCGATCTTACAAAGAGGAGGATGTTGTATACTACTGTCGTCGGTGTGGCTACACGCGCACTGTGACCAGGAAGAGAGGGCCAAGGGGCCGCGGAGGATGATGCGCTCGGATCGAGATCCGTTCGGATCGAGATTCGTTCGGATCTAGACTCTGAGGAAAGTCCGGACTCCATAGGGCAGATCACTGGGGAAATCCCAGCGGGGGCGACCCCAGGGAAAGTGCAACAGAGAGCAGACCGCCGATGGCCTTCGGGCACAGGCAAGGGTGAAACGGTGGTGCAAGAGACCACCAGCGATTCGGGCGACCGGATCGGCTCGGTAAACCCTGATCGGAGCAAGGCCAAGTAAGAGGGCGCACGAGGACGGCCCGTCCAAGCCCTCGGGTAGGCCGCATTAGTTGAATGGTCCCTCACGACAGAATCCGGCTTATCGGCCCTCTCTTCCTCAAACTGAGCGACTTAGTGAGTGAGTGAGTGAGAGATTGAATGATTGAGTGATTGAGTGATTGAGAGATTGAGAGATTGAATGATTGAGTGATTGAGCGATTGAGCTTTGCAATCTGTTAATCGCCCGATCAATCAATCGGCAGATGTGTCAATTCGTGATCAAGGTTTGGTTAGGAGAGAGGCAATCAGGTGAACAAGAGGCAGATAACGTGGATCGCCGCTCTCATCGTCTACGCGTCGTTTGTGTTTATCATGTCCAGCATGACAATGAGCGGCGGTCAGCCGCTATTGCGCTTCCCGGGAGGAGACAAGGTCCTTCACTTCCTTGAGTTTGGCCTCTTCTACCTCCTTGCGTGGAAGGCCTTTAGTCGGCACCGATTCGGTGCTGCGTTTCTGTTGACCGCCTTTTATGCCGGGAGCGACGAGTTTCACCAGATCTTCGTCTTCACGCGCGAGGCGAGCATCCTCGATTGGTTAGCGGACATCGTTGGCGCGGGGTGCGCCGCTGTGGCGATCGTCCTCTTATTGCGTGCTGGCTTGCCGGCTTTCTTACGGCGGCGTATACTCGCAGGCGAAGACAATAATGAGGAGGAATCTGAATAATGTGGTTAGGCTTTCCGTTCTTGATGGGATCGAGTTTCCTAGTTCTCCTTCCGGCGTTGGCGCTGGCGATCTACGCGCAGTACAAGGTACGATCTACCTACGCACGCTACTCTCGCGTTGAAACTGCGCGGCGAATCACAGCGGGGCAGATGGCGAAACGGATCTTGGAGGGAAGCGGAATCACGAATGTCACGATCGGTGCGGCGAAAGGGCCGCTTGCTGACAACTACGACCCGCGCAAGAAGATCCTACACCTCTCCGCGCCAGAGTCGACCTCGGTAGCGGCGGTTGGGGTGGCGGCGCATGAAGCCGGACACGCAATCCAGCATGCGCGTGACTACAAACCACTCTCCTTGCGCACAGCGATCGTTCCTATTGCCAACATCGGTTCCCAGATGGCATTCCCGCTTTTCTTTCTTGGATTGATCTTCCGCTATCAGGCATTCATTACCATCGGTATCTTCGCCTTCTCCGCTGCAGTATTGTTCACACTTGTGACATTACCGGTGGAATTTGATGCCAGCCGCCGCGCGGTAGCAAGCCTGCGCCAGAGCGGACTGGTGACCGACGAGGAGGTCGGAGGCGTCAAAGAGGTCCTCTTTGCTGCTGCTCTGACCTACGTTGCTGCTGCTGCGATGGCCGCGCTGCAGCTCTTGATGCTCCTTTCGTTCAACAGGCGAAGATGAAACTCGCGCCGTCCCTTCTCTCCGCTGACTTTGGGGCTCTGCGCGCGGAGGCGCGGGAGGTCGAGCCGCTTGCCGAATACTCCCACATTGACGTAATGGACGGGCACTTCGTTCCTAACCTGACGATCGGCCCGCCGGTTGTGAACTCGTTACGGCGTGGGCTCACAAAGCCATTCGATATTCACCTGATGATCGACTACCCGATGCAGTATGCCACGCAGTTCGAGGTAAGTGCGGATGATATTATCACCTTCCACATTGAATCCAAGGACGAACCGTTCCGCACGATCGAGGAGATCCGTAGAATCGGGTGTAGGGTTGGGATCTCGCTCCGGCCCATCACGCCGATCACCGCCATATTTCCGTATCTTGATCTAGTTGACTTGGTACTGGTTATGAGCGTTGAGCCCGGTTTCGGAGGGCAGGCGTTCATGCCCGATGCCGTGGAGCGAATCGAAAAACTCAAGAATGAAATCGGAGATCTGAATGTGATGATTTCGGTCGACGGTGGAATCAATGACAAGAACATACGATCGGTCGTCGACGCGGGAGCTGAGCTTATCGTCGCCGGCTCGGCAATCTTCAAGCACTCCGACCGCATCGCCGCCATGACCAAACTGATCGCCGCCGCCGGGCAAGCTCAATGAACCCTACGAACCCCACGAACCCGACTGACTCGACAGACGAGCGTTACATGCGCATTGCTCTTGAATTGGCGCACAAGGGCGAGGGCTACACGAATCCCAATCCAATTGTTGGTGCAGTTGTGGTCAAGGACGAAAAGATTGTCGGACAAGGTTATCATCATAAGTTCGGCGGGCGGCATGCCGAGGTGTTCGCTCTAGAAAAGGCTGGTGAACAAGCTCGTGGGGGGACGATTTACGTAACACTCGAGCCCTGTTCGCACTATGGAAAGACTCCGCCGTGTACGGATCTGATTATTCGTGCCGGGATCACTCGCGCTGTTGTCGCCTGCCGCGATCCCAACCCGCTCGTGAACGGTCACGGGATCAAGAAGATGCGTGCCGCTGGCATCGAAATAGCGGAAGGTGTGCTGGAAGAAGAGGCGCGATGCGCCAACGAAATCTTCTTCAAGTTCATCGAGACAGGGTTACCGTTCGTCCAACTCAAACTAGCGGAGAGCCTCGACGGGAAGATCGCCACGGGTATGAACGACTCCAAATGGATCACCGGAGAGGAAGCGCGTATCGAGGTTCATCGTCTGCGGCGAAGATTTGCTGCGATACTTGTTGGGGCTAACACGGTGATTAGCGATGATCCTCTTCTCACCGTTCGCCATGTCGAAGGGCCGAATCCAGTGCGGGTCGTTCTGGATGGACGTGGACGAGCACCGCTTGACGCCAGCATGTTCTCTGAAAAGGGACGGACGATTGTCGTCACCGCAGTGATGCCGGAGGGAAAAGAGGCGAGTCTTCGCGAACGCGATGTCGAAGTGTGGCGCCTCCCGAGCGACAACGGAAAGGTCGATTTGCAGGCGCTTCTTTCGCGGATCGCGAAAGAAGGACTCGATTCCCTACTCATCGAAGGAGGCGGGGAGACCGCGGCGGCGTTTCTTGAGGCGAGCCTTGTCGATAAGGTCTCGTTCTTCATCGCCCCGCTAATCATAGGTGGCCATGCCGCCATACCCGCGGTCAGTGGAGAGGGGGCTGCGCAAGTCGCTGATGCCCTTCGGCTTCGGGACGTTGACGTTACGCGATGTGGCGACGACATTATGATAACCGGATACCTGAGGAGCTGAGGATGATGATCGATCGATATAGCCTGCCGCCGATGAAGGAAATGTGGACACTTGAGTCACAATACGAGCGCTGGCTCGAGGTGGAGCTGGCTGCACTCTCCGCGATGGAGGAGCTCGGGGAAGTTCCACACGGGACGTACGCGGATGTGTACGATAAGGTACATGTTGATGTCGATCGAATCGCTGCGATCGAGGCTGAGATTCGACACGATCTGCTGGCATTCATCCGCTCGCTCGAGGAGCAGGCGGGCGATGTCGGAAGGTTCATCCACCGCGGCCTAACATCATCCGACGTAAAGGACACAACTCTATCGCTACAAATGAGGGCTGGTCTTGATCTAATTCTGGATGAGGCGTGCGCTCTGGGAACGATCCTGCTGGATAAAGCGCGGGAGTATCAGGATCTGATAATCGTCGGACGTACACATGGGATGCACGCGGAGCCAACGACTCTCGGTTTGAAATTCCTCCTATGGAAGACTGAACTTGACCGCGATATCGAGCGCTTGAAGCTTGCACGCGAGAGCATTGGCGTGGGCAAGCTTTCAGGCCCGGTGGGGACGTACACGCAGGTTTCACCGCAGGTGGAGGAGATTGCCTGCGCCAAGCTTGGCCTGCGCCCAGCGCGCGTGGCAAATCAAGTTTTGCAGCGCGACCGCCATGCAGAAGTGCTCGCGGCGATCGCCATCACCGCTGCGAGCCTAGAGAAGATCGCGCTTGAGATCAGGAGCCTGTCGCGCACCGAGGTAAGCGAAGTGGAGGAACCTACCCCTGAGGGATCATCCTCGATGCCGCACAAGCGCAATCCGATCACCTCAGAGCGAATCTGCGGGTTGAGCCGGGTGTTACGTAGTAACCTGCAGGCGGCGCTAGAGAACGTCGCCCTGTGGCACGAGCGCGATATGTCCCATTCATCCGTCGAGCGACTGATCATCCCCGATTCGTTCACGCTGCTGCACTACATGCTCGTGAAGATGAGGGCGATTATCGGCGATCTGGTTGTGCACAAAGATGTGATCGCTCGCAACCTCGGACTGACTCGCGGGGCGATCTACTCGCAGGCAATTCTGATCGCGCTTGTCGAAGAAGGGATGCCGCGAAACGAGGCACACGAAGCTATTAGGACGGCATCGACGGATGCATTTGCTCAGGGAAGGCCGCTCATCGATCTGCTGCGGGAGGATGAGAAGATCGCCTCGCTTTTGGCAGCCGCGAAGATCGATGAAGGTGCGATTCTTGATCGCGTGCGCGCCACCAGCCATCGCCTGATCGAACGGGAATCGAGAGGCTAACTCCCCTGCGGAAAGACAAGACACGCTTCGGGAGGGAAACGTACGGCAATCTGCATCCCAACCGATACGTCCACTGCTTTCGTTGCAGGAATACGTATACGTAGCGAACCAATGGGACTTTCCAGGTGCACGATGATCGTGTCGCCGTGATACTCGGTGAGGATGACCTTCCCGGAGACGCAGTTCACAGCATCCTTGCCAAGACGCATATCTTCCTCCTTGCAGAAGAAGAGTGCCTTCTGACCAACGTTCAACTTGCCGCTTGTTCCATTGCCACGCAGTGACACCGCGTTCGCGTTCACGTCCACGATCCCGTTGACTGCGGATGTAATTGTGCCTGCGATCATGTTTGTGCGGCCGATGAACGAGGCGACGAAGGCACTCTTGGGGTGAGAATAGATTTCCGGTGGCCTCCCGATTTGCTCGATCCTGCCAGCGTGCATCACCGCCATGCGATCAGAGATCGCCATTGCCTCGTTCTGGTCGTGAGTGACGTGGATTGTCGCAAGCTTCACTTCCCGTTGGATGCGCCGGATCTCGCGCCGCAGTGACTCCCTCAACTTGGCGTCGAGCGCGGATAGGGGCTCATCAAGGAGGAGCAGTCGCGGACGTGGGGCGAGGGCGCGCGCCACCGCGACGCGTTGACACTGTCCGGATGAGAGTTGGCGCGGATAGCGGCGTTCTAGGCCCAGAAGGTCGACAAGCCCTATCATCTCTCGTACCTGCTTGCTATGTCGTGGCGCAAAGTGGATCCCATAGCCGATGTTCTGGGCCACTGTCATGTGAGGGAATAGCGCGTAGTTCTGAAACACAAACCCGATCTTGCGCTTCTCCGGTGGCATGGAAAGAAGATCCTGATCCTGCAGGAAGATCGTTCCCTTATCGGGGCGATCGAACCCGGCTATGAGCCGCAAGGTTGTAGTCTTCCCGCACCCGGACGGACCGAGGAGGGCGAGAAGCTCTCCTGCTTCAATCGTCAAATTAATGCCGTCGACGGCATGGACGTTTCCAAATGACTTACAGAGATCTTTCACGACCAGTTCAGGCATTGATCTTCTCCTGTCCAAGGCGATCGATAACTATGAACGAGACGGCCGTAATCGCGATCAGGACGACCGCCATCGCGCTCGCTGCACCGAACTGGCGTGCTGAAAGCAAGCCGTATACTGCAATCGGAATTGTCGATAGCCCCGGACGCATGAGGATGATCGTTGCTGACATTTCACCCATGCTGAGGGCAAAGGCGAAGACTGCTGCCACGAGAAGCCCTCGCCTAAGCAGCGGAAGCTCGACATCGACGAAAGCGCGTCCGCGTGACGATCCAAGCGAGCGAGCGGCCTCCACAAGGGCCGGGTCGAGTCCCTCCAGGATTGGTCGCAGAACGCGAACGACGAATGGGTAGATGAGGACTGCGTGCGCGATGACGATAGCGGCAAGCGTCCCTCCCAGATGCAGCGGCGGTGCGGAAAGGCCGCGCAAGAGAGCAAATCCGATTGCGACGGAGGAGACAGCAAGCGGGGCCATCAGTGCTGCCTCGATAACCCATCTTCCGATAATCCTTGTCCGCACGACGAAGAATGCGATCGTCGTCCCGACCAAGAGGCTGATCATCGTCGCCAGCGATCCGATGATGAGGCTAGTGCGCACCGTGGCAAAAGGTGACGTGCCGAGGAAGGGGCTGTAGCGCTGCGATAGGAGCTGAGCGTAGTTGGCGATGCTCCAGGACTGGGCGGTATGGAGGGAGTCGACGATGATCGATACGATAGGCCCTAGGAAGAAGATCCCCACCAGAAGAACGTACAGGGCGATCAGTGCCTTTCCTATACTGACTGGCGGTGCAAGGAAACGACGTGGCGATAGCCGCCTCGATCCCTGCGTGGGGATGGCTAAGTGGCCCTCGGCTCGCAGGTAGAGGTACGTGAAGAAGAGGGAGATTGACATCTCTACCAGAATCAGTGCCGCGCCGTGGTTGTAGTCGAGGAGTGTGCGCACAAGGGTGTATATTCCCACTTCGATTGTCGCGTAGCGCGCCCCTCCCAGAGTGAGGACTATGGGAAAGGAGAGGAAGGTGAACACGAACACGAGTGCAGAGCTCGATAGTATCGCCGGCATCAGACGAGGGAGGGTGATCCCGATGAATCGTCGCAGCCTCCCAGCTCCGAGTGACACCGCCGCCTCATCGATCGATGGGTCGAAGCCCTCCCAGGACGCGCTCACCACGCGCATGACAATGGGGGCGTTGTAGAACGCGTGCGCAAGGACAATTCCCGTAAGCGAATAGAGGATGCGAAGCGGTGGTCGCGACAAGCCAAATAGACAGATTAACGCGCGATTGAGGTAGCCGCTGTTGCCGAAGAAGAGGATGAATCCCAACGCAACCACGATTGCCGGGAGGACGAACGGGATCACGGTGAGCGAACGGATCGTCCGCTTTCCCGGAAAATCGTAGCGTGCGAGGATGTACGCTCCTACAAGGCCAATCCCCAGGCTCAACAGGGTGCTGTATGCTGCCTGCACGATGGTGAACCAAATCAGGTTTACGTAGTACGGATCAGAGATAACACTCGTCAACGCTGACAGACTCCACCCGCTCTCACTCCTGAACGCGCCTGTAAGCACTAGCGCCAACGGGTAGTAAAAGACGAGCGCGAGGAGCCCGGCCAGTGCAAGCAAGAGAAGATATCCGCCGCGCGTCACGGTCGTGTGATCACCGTCTCCCAAGCGTGCAACCATTCATCCATTCTTTCTCCAACGATATCAAGTGGAAGCGAAAGCGGCGCCTGTGGAACGATCGCGTACTCCTGAAACTCAGGCGGAAGGGGAGTGTTCCGGTTTGCCGGGAACATTATCTCGGTCGTCGGGATCAGCTCCTGGATCTCGCGAGACAGAAGGAGGTCGATGAACTCCTTTGCCAGCATTGCGTGACGTGTCCCCTTTACGACTCCGATCCCGTACACGGTGCGGTAGCCTTCGCCAGCGGGGGCATACGCCCGGTAACGCAGTACATCGCCGGACATGGCGGCGTAGGCGGTGTCGGTGGAGAAGCTGACGAGAAGCGGCGCCTCGCCATGGGTCAACAGGCTCCACCCCTCGCCCCAGCCCTGGGTGATTGTGAGGAGGCTGTCGTGAATTGAGCGCCAGAAGTTAAGATACTTGTCCTCACCGAAGTGGGCGATCGTCCACAACAGGAATGAGAATCCTGTTGAAGAAGTTCGCGGGTCCTCACAGATCAGTTGCCTCGCGTAAGCCGGGTTGGCAAGGTCTTCAAGGGTCGCCGGTGGTGACTGGGTGGAAAAAGCTTGCGTGTCGTAGGTAAGCGTGATGTAACCGTACTCGTACGGGACGAACCCATTCAACCCTTCGGCCATGAGATCTACAGGAACGGTTGCCATATTTGGCACATCCTCCGTGGTCAACGGCATGAATAAGTCGTAGTTGGCAATCCGGGGCACGTCGTTCAACTCGGCCATGAACAGATCGGCATTGTTCGTGCCGGTCTCTCGCTCGACGATTAGGCGCGACAGCGTTGCTTTCCCGCCTCCAGCGGTGACGTACTCCACGTCGCAATCGTACTCTTCAGAAAACGCTTCCTTTAGCGCGGCGGCTGGCCCCCAAGAGATAAACGAATCATAGGTGTACACGACGATCTTCTCCCGTGCCGCCAAGAACGGTGAAAGACAGATTACCAGTAACAGCATCAACCACATTGTTCTTTTCATCTTTCTCATCTCCTTTTAGTGTTCGTAGCCACGATCGGGGAGTTCGTTATCATCGAGGAGGGTTCCCTCGATGAGGGTTCCCTGCTTGCACACCTTACCGATGACCGTAAACCGCACTGTGGGATCAATCTGCCCGATGAGATCTGCTGGAGCGGTGAACAGAAGTTCGTAGTCCTCGCCGGTGTAGAGAACAGCATCGCGCAATGTCTCTCCAGACGCTTGTTCTGGAAGCACGGGAGTGACTGGTAAGCGTTCCCAGTCGACATGAAATCCGACCCCGCTCTGTGCGGCGAGCAGATGCAGGGAATGCGCCAGGCCATCTGAAATATCAATCATGCTCGTCGCTAAATCAGCGAGTTTCATCCCCCAGGCGACCCGTGGCGGAAAGCAGAACAGCTCATTGGCTGCCTCCATCTCTCCGGCAGAGAAGAGGCTGAGTCCTGCTGCCGTGCGTCCCAGTTCGCCGGTGACGCAGATCAGATCGCCGATCTTCGCTCCATCTCTGCACACGGGATGTTCGGCCTCACCGACAGCGGTGCTGACAAGCGTCAGTTCTTGTTGGCGATCGGTGTCCCCTCCGACAAGCTGTGCGCCAGCCTGTTCGCAGCAGGCAAGCGCTCCATCGAGGATACCACTCACCTTGTCCTCGTCGAGATCCGCATCGGCGAGGACAAGAAGGACGGCGAGCGGACGCGCGCCCATTGCTCCCAGATCGGAGAGCGAAACAGCTACGCTTCGCCAGCCAATCGTGTGTGCGGTTGTCCCTGCGGGAAAGTCACTCTCCCGATGCAGCATATCTGTTGTTAGAAGAAGGTTGGTCCCGCGGAAAGGGACGATTGCGGCATCATCTCCGGCAGCGGCAACGCGCGCAGCGATTAATCGTAGAATATCGGATTCACGCATATTGTCGACCCGTAGACTTACTGGGCCACGCAGGATACGGTCTCCCTGCGCTGGCATTACCCAGATCAGGTTCTAAGGGTCGAGGTCACACCTCCCTGAGGATAAATCCCCTTGAGGTCGAGCCTCCTCTCAGCCCGTACATTGAGCTCCCCTAGTAGCTAGCTCGCGACATATGTCGCTCGCAATGACTATACGTCAGAAGCGCGCGCCGTTCAACCTCATCAGAAGGGCCTAAAGATCAATCACGAATGACACGAATACGAAGAAAGACACGAATTACTCGAATGACGGCTTTGAGGTGACACCCTG
>JAYEFP010000072.1:0-2788 GCA_034715975.1 Candidatus Bipolaricaulota bacterium
GATGATCGCGAGCCCGTACACGGAGAGGTTGTCCCTTGCGGCAAGAACAGCGATTAATAGCAACAGCACCATTGTGAGCGGCTTAAAGACGTAGGCATAGCGATGCATCCCTTTGCGGTCCGCGTAGATATGCGCTGCCGCGAAGTTAAACGCCAATACAGAGAGGATAATCGTTATCATGGACCGGACCTTCTTTCACGCATACTCTCTACACCGCTGTACCGAAAGCCATTTCGCAAGACGCCTGGCCTTCCAGTAATCCTCAACCGGACGCCAAGAGACGACAATGGGCAGAATACTCCAAGAAACAGACTTGAGACAAGATAGAAGCATCTTGTGAAACCCGACTTAAGTGCCGTTGCAGCGAGTGCCTCGTTATCAGCGAAGATGGAAAGATCGATCAATTTCTTCCCTATTTAGTGGAACCACTTTTCTCCGGATCTAAAGAGGGCGAAAAGGCCCTCTCTTCTCTGGAAATGAGAAGGATGGGATATACTCGATCACCCATTCTCTAGGTGCTCCGTCAGACGCATTGCCAATTGTAGCTGTTGGTGCCTTGCGGCTTAAGATGTGCAAGGTCGGGCCTTGCGGATCTCTTCTTGCAGGGCTTCCCGGGAGATCCGTTTATACTCATGCCGGGCCGCTTCGAAATCCCCCAGGCCGATGATCGAGATGGTGCTGATTCCACACTCTTCGGCCACCGCCGTAGCTAGGGAGGCCAGCAACACCCTCATGTTCATACCCCCTGAACAATCGGGATGTCCGCGGTGAAGCTTCCGATATCAAGCTTGGGGATGTTCATCGCTGTCTCTTCTTCTCATATCGTTTGACGACCAGGCAGGCATTTCCGCCGCCGAAGCCGAATGATTGGCTCATCGCCGCGCCAAGTTCGATCGACTCGGCTCCCTGGGTGACGTAGTCCAGCGGGCAATCCGGATCAGGATGCTCGTAGTTGATGGTCGGAGGGATGCGGCCAGTTGACACACTCAGCACGGTAGCCGCGAACTCCACGGCCCCGGACGCGGCAAGCAGGTGGCCGATCATCGACTTGATGGAACTTATCTTAAGCCGCCGGGCATGATCGCCGAAGACCTTAATCACGGCCGCGCTTTCGGTTTTATCATTGAGGATTGTGGACGTTCCGTGGGCGTTGATATAGCCGATGTCCGGTCCGGCGACGTCGGCGTCACGCAGCGCTTCCCTCATGGCGCGGACCATTCCGGCACCCTCGGGCTCGGGTGCCGTAAGATGATAGGCATCGGCCGTGTTGCCATATCCAACCAATTCGGCATAGACGGGCGCGTTCCGTTCGAGCGCATGATCCAGCCTTTCTAGCACGACGACACTGGCTCCCTCGCCCATAACGAAACCGTCGCGGTTCTTGTCAAAAGGACGGCTCGCTCTTTTCGGATCGTCATTGCGGGCGGACATCGCCCGTGTCGCGCAAAAGCCGGCGAACGGCAACGGGCTCACACTGGCCTCGGCCCCGCCCGCCAACATGATGTCGGCATCTCCTCTCTCCAGGATGCGATAGGCGTCGCCAATGGCGTTGGCCCCGGTCGAGCAAGCAACAGAAGGGGCAGACAGGGGTCCCTTGAGACCATGAGTGATCGACACCATGCAGGCAGCCGTGTTGATGAGCACTCTTGAGACGACGAGCGGTCCCACAGATCTTGGACCTTTTGCCAGCAGTTCGGCGTGTGCACTCTCGAGGGCCTGCGTTCCCCCAATGCCAGACCCGATGATAACACCCGCCCGGCGCCCATCGAAGGGAAACGCATCCAGGCCTGCATCCTTCATGGCCAGATCTGCAGCGACCAGGGCAAAATGGGTGAACCTGTCCATGCGTTTTGCGACCTTGCGGTCGATCCATTCCTCGGCGTGAAAGCCCTTGACCTCCCCGGCCATCTGAGAGCGGAACTGCGATGGGTCGAACAGGGTAATGCGAGAGATACCATTTCGCCCGGCGAGCAATCCTTCCCAGAAAGTCTCCCGCCCAATGCCAACCGGGGTGACAACCCCGATGCCGCTCACGATGACTCGATGTCGTTCCATCACGAGCGCTTCCCCGTCGTTGATCATGAGGAGAGATCCACCAAGCGCCTCATAACGAGCAGCGGCGATGCGAACCCAATGACCCCTGTAAGTTGCGGTTCAGAGGATATCATTTCCAAGGGATAAAAGGCTCTTCTTGTCATGACCGCAGCCTCCTTGCTTCGTGGGGGAAAGTATCAAACGGGCCCAGGCCAGTATAGCTTGAAAGTCGGGGTAAACGCCACCTTGAAGATCAGTGCTCCACCGATCAAGGCCATGGCTCCTGACCATCTCTACAGGTAGCGGAAGCCCTCACACATATCGCCCAGATCGATGCCTTTCGGTCCATTCGCCCAGACCGCACTGGCGAAGGCCAACATCGCACCGGTGTTCCCCGTTTGGAGCATCCGCTCCAGCGCGCGCCAGGCCATAACGATGATCGCCATCTCGTAGATCTCCACCGGAAGCTTCAGTTTCCCGGCACGCGGGAGAACCGTTAGACCCATGACTAGCGCGAAGATCAGGAACGGGAGCACTGGCCAAACGTTAGTTATCACGGTCGTACCAGATGAGAAGGAGATGATGTAGGCAACATGGGCCACCAGGAAGGCTCCCATCCCGATAATGATCCGCTTTTTCGGCACCATCAACGCAATATCGCCCACTAGCGAGAAGACAATCCCGACGATGATCGCGAGCCCGTACACGGAGAGGTTGTCCCTTGCGGCAAGGACAGCGATGAGCAGCAACAGCA